>JAIXVH010000098.1 GCA_027483125.1 Acetobacteraceae bacterium
CCCCCACCCTCCCGCCATGCGCATTCTCCTGCTGCTCCTCGCCCTGACGGCCCCTGCCCTGGCCCAGCGCGCCGAAACCCTCACCCTGCCGGGCGAGGCCCGCACCGGCACGGACCAGCGGCCGGTGCGTTTCACCTTCCTCTGTTCCGCCAATGCGGGGCCGCAGGTGACGGGCGTCCTGGCCGTGGACCTGGCTGTGCCGCGCCATGACACGCTGCGCCCGGTCTTCGACTTCGACGCCTATGAAGGGCCTGATGCGAATGCCGGACGGCGGACACGGCTGGAGGTCACGGCCCAGGGCGCCGCTGTGCAGATGCAAAGCATGGTCAGCGGGTCGATCGGTGAGGGGGAGGCCTTTGTCTTCAACCTCGCAGCGGCCCGCAGGCGCGATGCGGCGCGGCTGGCTGAATTGTCGCGACTGCTCACGCCATTGACCCAGGGTGCGGCGCAACTGGAGTGGACCCAGGGCAACACCCGGCCGGGTGGTCCGGCCATCACCGCCCGGCTGGCCGTGAGTGCCACGGATGCCGCAAGGCTGCGCGCCGTGCTGGAACCCTGCCTGGCGCGTTGATTCGCATTGCCATGCGGCCAAGCCGGCCGATCAGATGGCAGCGTGTCGCGCTTGCATTTTGCGGAACATTATCCTATACATGTCGGGCTGCTTGACATCCGCATCCGCACGCCAACCCCACAGAAGGGCCAGCCCGGGAATTTGTCGCAAGCGCGCATCATCTCTCAGACCAACTCGGCCACCGTCACCACCCGCCGCTCCCGGTCTTCCAGTTCACGGGTTGTCGGCACCTCCAGCTCCCGCAGCACCCGCAGCCCCTCGCGCGGCAGATAGGCACGGCCCGGATCGGCCAGCAGCACCCGCGCACCCTGCCCGGCCATGCCGCGCAGCCAGGGCAGGATATGCGCCGTCATCGGCGCCTCGTAACAGACATCCCCGGCCAGGATCACATCCCAGCGGCACTCCGCGCCCACCACGTCTTCCAGAAGGGCCGTCACCGCCACGCCGTTCAGTTCCGCGTTCAGCGCAATCGCCGCCACCGCCAGCGGGTCAATCTCGGCGGCCTCCACCACCGCCGCCCCGGCCTTGACGGCGGCAATGGCGGCAATCCCACAGCCGGCCGCGAAATCCAGCACCCGCAGCCCCGCCACATGCGAGGGTTCATCCAGGATCATCCGCGCCGTCGCAATGCCGCCCGGCCAGGCGAAGGCCCAGAAGGGCGGCTCGATACCGCGCTCCGCCAGCCAGCTTTCGGTGGCCTGCCAGATCGGCGTGATCTCGCTGGCCAGGTGCAGCGCGATCTCCGGCACCAGGGCCGCGCGCCCCACCACCGTATGGGCGCGCACAAACTCCGAACTGTTCACCCGCGGCCCACCAGCAGGGCCACGGCCACCATCACCCCCACCTCCCGATTGGCGCGGAACAGCCGCAGGCACAGCGCCGGATTGTCGATATCCAGCACGATCACCTGCCAGACCAGCACCACCACCGGCCCCACCAGCAGGCACAGGTAGTAAGGCCAGGACAGCCCCGCGACCCAGCCCACCGCACACAGGCACAACAGCATCGCCGCATAGCAGACCACCAGGAAGGGCCGCGTGGTGCGCTCGAAGCGCCGCGCCGTGGAGCGCACGCCCACGATCGCGTCATCCGCGCGGTCCTGATGCGCATAGATCGTGTCATAGCCCAGGATCCAGAAGAAGGCCGCCAGATGCAGCAGGAAGGCCGTCAGCCCCCAGGTCCCGGTCGCGGCCGCATAGCCCAGCGTGGCACCCCAGCCGAAGGTCACGCCCAGTGCCGCCTGCGGGTAATCCGTCACCCGCTTGGCCAGCGGGTAGAGCGCCACCGGCAGCAGCGACAACACACCCAGCCAGATCGACAGCGTGTTCAACTGCATCAGGATGGCAAGCCCGATCAGCCCCAGCACCGCCACGAAGCCCAGCGCCGCCCAGGGGGAGACCGCGCCGGAGGCGATGGGCCGCCCGCGCGTGCGTTCCACCTGACGGTCCAGCTCGCGGTCCCACAAATCATTCACCACGCAGCCCGCGCCGCGCATCACCACCGCACCCAGGCCGAACAGCAGCACCAGCCACAGCCCCTGCCCCAGGCTGGGTGCGGCCAGCGCAATCGCCCAAAGCCCCGGCAGGAACAGCAGCCAGGACCCGATCGGGCGGTCCAGCCGCATCAGAATGGCGTAGGGCTGCGCAGGCGCGGGCAGGCGTGCCACCCAACCCTCGCGCCGGATATCGGTGTAGCCTTGCATGTCGGGCGGGATGGGCGATGCTGGGCGCCGTGTCCATCCCCCGCCTGTTCACCGAAGACGCGCTGCTTGAAGGCGCCGAGATCGCCGCGACGCCTGCGCAGGCGCACCATCTGGGCGCGGTGCTGCGGCGCGGCGCGGGCGATGCGTTGCGGCTGTTCAACGCGCGCGATGGCGAGTGGGACGCAACCATCACGGCATTGCGCAAGGATCGCGGCGTCTTCCTGGTCGGCACCATGGTGCGCCCCCCCGCGCCCGAGCCCGAACTGGTCCTGCTGCCCGCAGCCCTGAAGCGCGACGCGATGGATTGGCTGGTGGAAAAGGCCACCGAACTGGGCGCCACGCGCATCATGCCGGTGATCACCGCGCGCACCGTCATCCCGCAGGTCAATACCGAGCGCCTGGCCGCCATCGCGCGCGGTGCCGCCGAGCAATGCGAGCGCCTGACCGCACCCCTCCTGGCACCCGCGCGACCGCTGCACGCCGTGCTGGATGCCTGGGATGACACGCCCTTGCTGCTGGCCGCCGAGCGCCGCGACGCCCCCGCCTTGCCCACGGTTGCGCGAGGTATGCGCGCCTTGCTGGTCGGCCCCGAGGGAGGCTTCACGCCAGCGGAACTTGACGACGCGCTGCGGCGTCCCTTTGTTACGCCCTGCACGCTGGGCCCGCGCATCCTGCGCGCGGAGACGGCAGCGCTTGCGGGCCTCGCGGCGCTGCAGGCCGTAAACGGCGACTGGTCCACCGGGGACTGGCTTTGAGAATGAGAGGGACCAGTCATGTCGAACCCAGGAGCGGCGGACCCGACGCCGATTGAACATGTGCGCCAGCTGGCCGAATGGTTCGCCGCCGGCAGCAAGCCACGCGCGCGCTGGACCATCGGGACGGAGCACGAGAAATTCGGCTTTCGCCGCGACACGCTGGCAGCCCCCCCCTACGCGCCCGATGGCATCGAGGCGATGCTGCACGGGATCATGGCGCGCGGCTGGGAGCCGATTCGTGACCAGGGGAATGTGATCGGGCTGACGCGGGCCAATGGCTCGGTCTCGCTGGAGCCTGGCGGGCAGTTCGAGCTGTCCGGCGCGCCGGTCGCCACGCTGCATGAGACGCGTGAGGAATTGGCGGCCCATATCCGCGATGTGCATGAGGTGGGCGGGCCGCTGGGGCTGGGCTTCGCACCCTTGGGCTTCCACCCCACAGCACGGCGCGAGGACATGCCGTGGATGCCCAAGTCGCGCTACGCGATCATGCGCCGCTACATGCCCACAAGGGGTTCGCTCGGCCTGGACATGATGCTGCGCACCTGCACGGTGCAGGTGAACCTCGATTTCGGCGATGAGGCCGATATGGCGGAAAAGCTCCGCATTTCGCTCGCGCTGCAACCGCTGGCGACAGCCCTGTTCGCGAATTCGCCCTTCAAGGAGGGCAAGGTTTCGGGCCAGCTTTCAGGCCGCGGGCATGTCTGGACGGACACCGACAATGACCGCACCGGCATCCCCGCCTGCGTCTTCGAGCCTGGCTTCGGCTTCGAGCAATTTGTGGAATTCGTCCTCGACGTGCCGATGTATTTCGTGGCGCGCGAGGGCAAGCTTCACGACGTGGCGGGCGCCTCCTTCCGCGACTTCATGGCCGGGCGCCTGGCCGCGCTGCCGGGCGAGCGCGCCACCATGGGCGACTGGGCCGACCATGTGACGACCGTCTTCACCGATGTGCGCCTGAAGCGCTTCCTGGAAATGCGCGGGGCGGATGCGGGCAGCCCTGCGATGATGGTGGCGAAATCCGCCTTCTGGGTCGGGCTGATCTATGACGACGCGGCGCAGAAGGCGGCAGCCGCACTGGTGCGCGATTGGTCGCTGGAACAGATCCGCGCACTGCGGCTGGAGGCGCCGGTGCATGCACTGCGCGCACGCATCGCGGGGCGCAGCTTGCAGGATGTGGCGAAGGATGCGCTGGCGATTGCGCGTGATGGCTTGCGCGCGCGCGGGCTCGGAGAGGACGCATACCTCGCGCCGCTGCACGAAATCGCGGAAAGCGGGCTGACCCAGGCTGACCGCGCGCTGCACCTGTTCAACACGGTGTGGCAAGGCAATGCCGGCCGCTTCCTGACGGCGAACGAGGTCTGACGGGAAACAATCACGGTTGCGCGGGTGGCCCTGGGGAAGGGCTCTGCCCTTCCCCAGACCCCATCCCGCCAGGGGTCAACGACCCCTGGACCCGGTGTGGGTTATTCGCCGGTTTGGGGAGGGGGCTTCAAGGTCGCAACCTTCCGTAATGGCGCCCCATGCCCCCTCCCCAAACCGGCGAAAGACTCATGGGTTCCAAGGGCCTTTCGGCCTTTGGCAGGGTGGGGGTCTGGGGGAGGGACAGCGTCCCTCCCCCTGTTCACCCCCGCGACCCGCGATCGCTACACGTCGTAACCTGGGTTCTTCCGGTCCAGCATGCGCAGCATGGCCGGCCATTCCATCACGCCGAAGGGGCGGCGCGTGCCGGGCTGGTAGTTCAGCCAGGTCTTCTCCACCACGTCTTCCGGCACCGGTTGCAGCGGCGTGTTGCAGGCCATCGCGGCCAGCTGCGCCACGCAGGATTTCTCCATCCGGTGCAGCCAGTTGAAGGCTTCGCCCACGGTGTTGCCGGTGACCAGCAGGCCGTGGTTGCGCAGGATCATGGTGCTGGCATCGCCCAGGTCACGCACCAGACGCTCCTGTTCGGACAGGTCGAGCACGACGCCGTTGAAGTCGTGGTACTTCACCTTGGCGAAGCGCATCGCCGTCTGGTTCAGCGGCAGCAGCCCGCAGGCCAGCGAGCTGATCGCCATGCCCGGCGCGGTATGGGTATGGATGACGCAATTCGCATCCTCGCGCGCCTTGTGGATGGCGGAATGGATGACGAAGCCGGCGCGGTTGATGCCGAAATCGAAATCGCCGTAATCGGGCTTGCCCAGGATATTGCCGTGCTCGTCGATCTTGATCAGCGAGCTTGCGGTGATCTCATCGTACATCATGCCGTACGGGTTGATCAGGAAGTTGTGGCCTTCGCCCGGAATGCGGGTGGAGATGTGGTTGGCGCCAAGGTCATCCATGCCGTGCAGCGCCACCAGCCGGTAGGCGGCGGCGGTGTCCACACGGGCCTGCCATTCGGCGGGGCTGACCTTGTCGCGCATGGATGAAATGCGCAGTTCCTTGCGGTTGGGCATGTCGAGCATCGGCGTTTCTCCTGGACTGTCTGCGAAAACTGCGCCCATGCGGCGGGGGCGGTCAATCCTCGATGAAGGCCCAGCGGAAGCCGTCGGCCGTGTGGCGAAGGCGGCCGGCGGTCGGGTTCGGGAAATGGATGGGCAGCACCGCCGTGGGCGTATCGGCCACATCGCCGAACACCTTCAGCCGCGAGAGCACCGCCGCCGCCGGGTCCTGGCAGAAGATGGTGGACCAGCCCGGCTCATTCACCTGCAGTTGGTGGTGCATCAGGTCGCCGGTGATGACGGCGCGCTGGCCCCGGCTGCGGATATCCAGGCAGCAATGGCAGGCCGAATGGCCGGGGGTCGGGATCAGCGTCAGGCAGTCATCGAGTGCGAAATCGTCATCCACCAGCATGGCCTGGCCGGCCGCGACCACGGGTTCGCAATTCATCCGGAACACTGCCGGGTTGTGCACGCCTGGCTGCGGGTTGTTCGCGGCAGCTTCCCAGAAGGCGTATTCGCGCTTGTGGAAAATGTACTTGGCATTGGGGAAGGTCGGCACCCAGCGGCCATCCTTCAACGTGGTGTTCCAGCCGCAATGGTCGATGTGCAGATGCGTGCAGAACACATAGTCGATGTCGCCCACCGTCAGGCCCTCGGCGCGCAGCCCGTCCAGCCAGGGCTGTTTCGGGAAGTCCATCGGCGCGGGGTAGCCCTTGTCCTCACCGGTGCAGGTATCGACCAGCACGGTGTGGTGAGGCGTGCGCACGATGAAGGACTGGTAGGTGATGACCATCTTGTTGGTCGCCGCCTCATAGGTGCGGGGGTCCATCAGCGGCAGCAGGGCGTGGGCGGCGCCCGGGGGGGCGTTGGGGAACATGGTCTCGGCCACGCGCCATGGGCCGTCGCGCTCGATGATGGATGTGATGCTGACGTCGCCGACCTGCAGCCTGCGCATGGCGATTCCTCTCCCGGTTTTGCGGCACCGTAACGGCGGTCGGGCGCGTCGCCAAGCGGGCTGCGGGCCGCGGGACTCGAACCCGCACAGCGACAAGCGCCGGGAGATTTTAAGTCTCCTCCGTCTACCATTCCGGCAGGCCCGCGCGGGGCGGAGTATGCCGCGTGGGGTTACGCGCGGCCAGCCTGTTCGCGGGCCGCGAGCAGCGCCATGGCGGCGGCGAAGGCGGCGTCGGCGTCCAGCGCGGAGGTGTCGAGCAGCATCGCGTCGGGCGCGGGCTTCAAGGGGGCCACGGGGCGGTTGACGTCCTGCGCGTCACGGTCGCGGATTTCGGCCAGCACCTGGTCGTAGTCGGCGGCAACGCCGCGCGCCTGCAATTCGCGATGCCGGCGGGTGGCGCGCACCTCGGCGCTGGCGGTGACGAAGAGCTTGGCCTCGGCATCGGGGAAGATCACGGTGCCGATGTCGCGGCCATCCATCACCGCACCCTGGGCGCGGCCGAAGCGGCGCTGGAAATCCAGAAGTGCTGCGCGCACCGCGGGCATCGCTGCCACCGCGCTGGCCGCCATGTCGGCGATCGGGCCGCGCAGGTCTTCGCGGTGCAGATCCTCGGCGCGCAGGCTCTCTGCGGCGCGCAGTGCCACGGCGGCATCGCGCGGGTCAGCGCCGGCATCGAGCACGCGGCGCCCCACAGCGCGGTACAGCAGGCCCGTATCCATGTAGGGCAGCCCCAGCGCCTGCGCCAAACGCCGCGCCAGCGTGCCCTTGCCGGCCGCCGCCGGCCCATCCACCGCCACGATCATTGGATGATGGTCGCGCCCGCGGCCTGGTTCATCAGGGCCGCGAAGCCGGGGAAGGACGTGTCGATGAAGCCGCCATCATCCACGCCCATGCCATCGCGCGCGGCCAGGCCCAGCACCAGGCCGGACATGGCCAGGCGGTGATCCATATGGGTGGTGACGACGCCGCCACCGGCAAGCGCGCCGCCATGGACGATCAGGTCATCGCCATCGACCTCCACGCGCGCGCCGGCGGCGGCCAGCATGGCGGCGGTGCCGGCCAGGCGGTCGCTTTCCTTCACCTTCAATTCCTTCAGGCCGCGCATGCGCGTGGTGCCCGTGGCGGTGGCGGCGATGACGGCGAGGATGGGGTATTCGTCGATCATGCTGGGCGCGCGTTCGGGCGGCACATCCACGCCGCGCAAGGCGCCCGCGCGGATGCGCAGATCAGCCACCGGCTCGCCGCCTTCGGTGCGCGGATTCAGCGCGGTGATGTCCGCGCCCATTTCGGCCAGCGTGGTGAACAGGCCGGCGCGCAGCGGGTTCAGGCCGACATGCTCGATGATCACCTCGCTGCCAGGGACCAGCAAAGCGGCGGCGGCAAGGAAGGCCGCCGAAGACGGGTCGCCGGGGACGGAGACAGGGGCGGCGCGCAATTCCGGCTGGCCCACCAGTTCAATGATCCGGCCATGGCCTTCGGTTGCGACATGCACGGCGGCGCCGAAATGGCGGAGCATGTTTTCGGTGTGGTCGCGCGTTGCCTCGGCCTCGATGACGCGGGTGGTGCCGCGGGCGCAAAGGCCCGCGAGCATGCAGGCGGATTTCACCTGGGCGGAGGCGACGGGCACGCGGTAGTCCAGCGGCAGCGGGTTGGCGGCGCCACGGACGGACAGGGGCAGGCGCCCACCCTCTCGCGTCATGAATTGCGCGCCGGTGGCGGCCAGCGGGTCGGTCACGCGCTTCATCGGGCGGCGGCGAAGGGATGCGTCACCGGTCATGACGGCAAACAGCGGGTGGCCGGCGAGCAGTCCGCAGATCAACCGCGCCGCCGTGCCGGAATTGCCCATGTCCAGCACATCGGCCGGTTCGGTCAGCCCGCCGATGCCGCGGCCGGAGACGCGCCAGGCGCCGGGCGAGAGGTGATCCACCGTGGCGCCGAGCAGGCGCATGGCGGCTGCGGTGCGCAGCACGTCCTCGCCCTCCAGCAGGCCCTGGATTTCGGTGGTGCCGATGGCGAGCGCGCCGAACATCAGCGCACGGTGCGAGATGGATTTGTCGCCCGCCACGCGGAATCGGCCGGAAAGCGGACGGGAGGGCGGGTTGGCGCGCAGCGGGCGCGGGGTCTCGGTCGTGGTCATTGCCGGTGGTTTGACAGGGGGGCGCACGCATGGCAATGCGCCGCACCTTGCGGATGAGAAGGTCGTAATGGCAAAGCCCGAGCTTGGACTGAAGCGGACCTGTGTGTCATGCGGTGCGCGTTTTTATGACCTGGCCCGCAGCCCGGCCACCTGCCCGAAATGCGGCACCGAACAGCCGGCCGAACAGCCGCGGCTGCGTCGCGCGGCCGCGGTCGTGGACGAGAAGCTGAAGAAGCGCGCCGGTGCGCCGGCGGAGGCCGAGACCGACGACGTGGAACTGGAAGACGTCGAGGGTGATGCGGCGCTGGAGTCGGATGACCTGGAGGACGAGGACGAGGCCATCGAGGCCGAGATCGAGGTTGAAGGGGAGCGCGACGAGGAGGGTTGAGACCTTTTCGGCGCTTGCGTTGAGGCGGTGCCCCTGTGGGGCGCCGCCTTTTTTGATGCCAGGGCGGAGAGATGTGCCATTTTGCGAGATTGTTATGAATTTCGCGATAATGTGAGCATCGATTCTGATTCTTGGTACAAAATGCGCAACCTTTTGGTGTGGACAGCACCCGTATAGGTTGTATGTTTGCGTGGTCGGCAACCAAAAAAGGCCCCCGCCATGCGCATTCTCCTCGCTGAAGATGACCGGACCATTGCCAAAGGGATCGTTTTTGTCCTGCAACAGGCACGCATGGTCGTGGACCTCGCCGAAACCGGCGCGGAAGCCATGGAACTGGCAAAATTGTACGACTACGACGCCATCATCCTCGATGTGATGCTCCCGGACATCGAGGGCTATGAGGTGGTCCGCCGCCTCCGCTCCGCCCGCAAGGAAAGCCCGGTCCTGATGCTCTCGGCGCAGAACCGCGCCCAGGCCAAGATCCGCGGCCTGCAGGCCGGCGCCGATGACTATCTGGCCAAGCCCTTCGACAGCGAGGAACTGGTCGCCCGCGTGCAGGCGATCATCCGCCGCTCCAAGGGTTTCAGCCATTCCCGCGTGGATATCCAGGGCGTCACCATGGACCTCGCGGCGCGCGAGGCCCTGGTGCAGGGCAAGCCGGTCAACCTGACCAGCAAGGAATACGCCATCCTGGAATTGCTGGTGATGCGCCGCGGCGCGGTGCTCTCCAAGGAGAACTTCCTCGACCACCTCTATGGCGGCATGGATGAGCCGGACGCCAAGATCATCGACGTCTTCATCTGCAAGCTGCGCAAGAAGCTCGCGCAGGCGGGTGTGGACAACCTGATCGGCACCGTCTGGGGCCGTGGCTATATCGTGCGCGATGGCGCGGCCGGCATGCCGCGGCTGCCCGCTACGGCGCCGCGCGCCTTGCCGGTCAGCCAGGTCGCGTGATCAGTCGGGGCGGATGTCGTTCTCCCGAACGACCCGCGCCCAGGTTTCCATCTGCTGGTCCAGGAAGGACTGGAAGGCATCGGGCCCGGCTTGGGCGAGTTCGATGCCCATGACGTTCACCAACCGCTCCTGTGCGGTGGGCTGCGCGATCGCCTCGCGCAGCGCTGCTTCCATACGCGCCCGCACCGGCTGAGGCACACCCGCCGGGCACAGCACGCCCCAGAAGGCGCGTGCATCCACCCCTGGCACGCCCACCTCCGCCAGTGTCGGCAATTCGGGCCTGGCGCGCGAACGCTGGGCCGAGGTCACCGCCACCGGCCGCAGCACACCCTGCTGGAAATGCGGCACGAAGATCGTCCCGGTCGCCACCGCCAGGTCGGTCTCACCGGCCATGGCCGCCGTCGCCAGCGGGCCGCCGCCACGATAGGGCACATGCGTCATCTGGAACCCGCCATTGCGCTGCGCCAGCGCCATGGTCAGGTGCGCGAGCGAGCCATTGCCGATCGTGCCGAAGGTCAGCACATCCGGCCGCGCGCGGGCGGCCGCGATCACCGCCGGCATGTCCCGCCAGGGCCGGTCGCGATGCACGCTGATCAGGTTGGGCGCCGTGCCGATCAGCATGATCGGCGCCAGCTCCCGCCGGGAATCGAAGCCGGGCGTTGGGATCAGCGCCGGGTTCACCGCATGGGTGTCGAACACCAGCAGCCATTGGCTGCCATCGGCCGGCCCGCGGGCCACCGCCTGCGCCGCCAGATTGCCCGAGGCACCGGGGCGGTTCTCCACCACGACGGGTTGTCCAAAAGCCGCTTGCAGATGCGGCGCCAACAGGCGCGACACCGCGTCCGTGGACCCACCGGGCGGGAAGCCCACCACGATGCGGATCGTGCCCGTTGGCATTTGCGCCAGCGCCGGCGTCGCCAGCAGCGCTGGCAATATGCGCCGCCCGATCACAGCTTGCGCGCCTGCTGCGCCAGGTAGCCGCGGTTGCGGGTCGGCGTGATCAGCACCTCATTGATGCAGACATGCGCGGGCATGCCGGCGATGAAGCGCACCAGTGCGGCGCAATCCTCGGGCTGCGCCATTTCCGCGCGCTGCGCCGCGGACAGCTTGTTCGGCCGCTTGTCCAGGATCGGCGTGTTGACCTCCCCGGGGCACATCACGGTGGAGCGGATGCCATGGCCGCATTCCTCCATGTTGATGCTGTGGCTCATCGCCACCACGCCGTGCTTGGCGGCCGTATAGGTCGCGCCCGACAGGGTCGAGACCACGCGGCCGGCCATGGACGCCGTGTGCACCATCAGCCCGCCCTTCTGCGCGCGCATCATCGGCAGCACCGCGCGCGCGCAATAGAAGGCGGCGTTGAGATTGGCGCCGATCACGTCATCAATGCCCTCGGGCGTCAGCTTGTCCCAGGTGCGGTCCAGGATGTTCAGCCCGGCATTGTTCACCAGCAGGTCGAGGCGCCCCAGCTTGGCCGCGATGAAATCCACCACCTTCTGCACCGCCGCCGCCCGCGTCAGATCGGCGGGCTTCACATGCGCCCGGCCGCCGGCCTCCTTGATGCGCTTGGCCACGGCCTCCAGCGGTTCCTTCCGCCGTCCCGTCAGCACCACCTCATAGCCATCCTGCGCGAGGCCGATGGCGCAGGCCTCTCCGATGCCGCTGCCGGCACCCGTCACCCATGCGATCTTGGACATGTTGGTTCCTCCCTGCGCGCAGCCTGCACCGCGCGCGGGGCGGCATCAACGCCCCGGCAGCAATCCTTTCGGCCGGTAGAGCAGCACCAGCTGCAAGGCGAGCCCGATCAGGAACAGCCGGATATAGGCCGCGCGCGTGGCAAGCTCGCCGGGCAATTGCGCCGCCAGCCAGTCGGACGCGGCCCAGAGCGCCCAGATCAGCACCGCGCCCAGCACCGCGCCGCGGTTATTGCCCGAGCCACCGGCGATCAGCATCACCCAGACCAGCACCGTGGTCGCCACCGGGTCCAGCGCATCCGGCCCCATGAATTTGAAGAAATGCGCCAGCATGGCGCCCGCCAGCCCCATGCAGGCCGCGCCCAGCACGAAGGCGCGCAGCCGATAGGCGGCCGGGTTCTTGCCCGCCGCCTTGGCCGCTTCCTCGTCATCGCGCACCGCGCGCAGGGAACGACCGAAGGGGCTGTTGGCGGTGGCCTGCGCCAGCGCGTAGAGCCCGGCCACCACGGCAGCCACCAGCGCCAGATAGGCGAATTGCCCCATCGGCTGGCCGAGCGATTCGAAGGGCCGCGGGATCGACGGCACGCCCAGCGGCCCGCCGGTCAGCCAATCCTCGTTGCGGACCACGAGGCGCACGATCTCGGCGATGCCGATGGTCGCGATCGCCAGGTAATCGGCGCGCAGCCGCAGCGAAATCGCGCCCACCGGCAGGGCCAGCAGCGCGCCCGCCAGCGCCGCCAGCGGCCAGGCCGCCCACCAGGGCCAGCCGAAGCCGCCCAGATGCTGCGCGCTCTCGGGCGCGGTCAGCAATGCGGAGGTGTAGGCACCCACCGCGATGAAGCCGAGCAGGCCGAAATTCATCAGCCCCGTCAGCCCCCATTGCAGGTTCAGCCCGAGCGCGAGCGCGGCATAGATGCCGGCCAGCGTCAGCATGGTCGCGGTGTAGAGGAGTGCCGCTTCCATCAGCCCATGCCCTTGAACAGGCCCTGCGGGCGGAACAGCAGCACCAGGATCAATACGAAAAAGGCCACCGCCGTCTTGTAGGAGGGGTCCAGCAACGGCCCGCCGCCGAACACCGGATAGGAGGAGAATTCTTCCGCCAGCCCCAGGATCAGCCCGCCGAACATCGCCCCCCAGGGCCGGCCGATGCCGCCCAGGATCGCCGCCGCGAAGGCCGCGAGCAGGATGTTGAAGCCGAGCAGCGGCGTCAGTTCCGTATCCACCGCCAGAAACACCCCGCCCACCGCCGCCAGCGCTGCCGCCACAGCCCAGGTCAACAGGATCACGCCGCTGACCGGCACGCCGGTCACGCGGGCCAGGTCCGGGTCATCGGCCATGGCGCGCATCGCGCGGCCCGCCCGCGTGCGGGTCAGCAGCAGGTGCAGCGCCAGCGCGCAGGCCACGGCGCCGGCCAGGATGATGACATGGCGCTGCTGGATGCGGATGCCCTCGATGATGAAGGGCGGCGTGAAGCCGCGGGCATAGGTCTCGGGCGTCGGGCCCCAGACGAAATACACCACCGCGCGCAGCATCAGCGCCACCGCGAAGGAGGAGATCAGCAGCACCGCCGGCGCCGAGCGCCGCAGCGGCGCATAGAAGGCCCGGTCCACGCCCCAGGCCAGCGGCACCGTGGCCGCCACCGCGAAGACCAACGCCACCCAGGGCGAGACACCGAACACACCCACGGCCAGCAGCGCCATATAGGCGCCCCAGGTCATCAGGTCGCCATGCGCGAAATTGGCGAAGCGCATCACGCCATAGACCAGCGAAATCCCCGCCGCCGCCAGCGCATAGACCGCGCCCAGCACCAGCCCCGGGATCAGGTAGAAATTGATCAGCTCCAGCACGGGCCGTTCATGGACCAGTCGCCATGCTCCGTCCAGGTCTTGGACATGTCTTTCGGAACCGCTATGCAGGGGCATACCCCACGGGAGACAACGCCATGACCTTCGTGATCCCTCGCCGCGCCGCCCTGCTCGCCGCGCCGGCCACCCTCGCCGCCCCCGGCCTTGCCCGCGCGCAGGCCGATGCCGTGCGGCTGGGCGTCATCCTCTCGGCCACCGGCGGGCTTGCCGCTTTCGTGCCGCCGATCCGCGCCGGCATCGTGCTGGCCTTCGAGGAGATCAACGCCGCCGGCGGCGTGCTGAACGGCCGCCGCCTGCAGATGATCGAGGCCGATGACCAGACCAACCCGCAGGCCGGTGTCACCGCCGCCACCCGCCTGGTGCAGGCCGAGAGCGTGGCCGGCATCATCGGCCCCATGGCGTCCGGCATCACCATCGCGGTGGCCAATGCCGTGACCGTGCCGGCCGGCGTGCCGATCATCTCGCCGTCCGCCACCGCACCCGCGGTCAGCCAGATCAACGACAATGACACGGTCTTCCGCACCGCCGTGCCCGATGGCCTGCAAGGCCAGGTGCTGGCCCGCCTGGTGCGCGAGGCCGGGATCGAGCGCGTGGCCATCATGGCGGTGAACAATGACTATGGCCGGGGCCTCTCCGGCAGCTTCACCACCGCCTTCCAGGGCCGCGGCGGCCGCGTCACCGGCAGCCAGAATTTCGAGGAGAACCGCCCCTCCTACCGCGCCGAACTGCAGACGCTGGCCGGCCGCGACAACCCGCAGGCGCTGGTGCTGATCGGCTACCCGGCCTCGGGCGGCAACACCATCCTGCGCAACTCCATCGAGAACGGCTTCTTCCAGCGCTATATCGGCACCGATGGCATGCGCGACCAGTCGGTCGTGGACCAGGTGGGCGCGCGCCAGCTGGAAGGCATGTTCGGCACCGGCCCCGGCTCCGCCGCCACGCCGGAGCGCCGCGCCGCCTATGAGGCCGCCTTCCGCCGCGCCAATGCGGCGATGGACCCCGGCGCAGCCTTCGTGGCCCAGGCCTATGACGCGGCCTATCTGTTTGCGCTCGCCATCCAGGCGGCCGGCAGCGCCGATCGCGCGGCGATCCGCGGCGCGCTGCGCAATGTGGCCAATGCGCCGGGCGAAGTGGTGGGCCCGGGCGAATTCGCCCGCGCCCGCACGCTGCTCGCGGCCGGCACCAAGGTGAATTACGAAGGCGCCTCGGGCCCGGTCGAATTCAACGCCACCGGCGATGCGCAGGGCCGTGTCGAGCATTGGCGCGTGGTGGGTGGCCGGCTGCAATCGGTCGCGCAACTCGCGGAGTGAACGCGCTCGACGTCCAGGGGCTGGTGAAGCGCTTCGGCGGCTTCACCGCGCTGGCGGGCGTGGAATTCCACGTGCCGGCGGGCAGCATCACCGGCCTGGTCGGGCCCAATGGCGCGGGCAAGTCCACAGCCTTCGCCACCATCGCGGGCTTCCACACGCCCGAGGCCGGGCAGGTGCGGCTGTTCGGCCGTGATGTGACCGGCCAGCCGCCCTGGACGCTGCATGCTTCGGGGCTGGCGCGCACCTTCCAGATTCCGCGGCTTTTCGCGGGGCTCTCCGTGCTCGAGAACCTGATGGCCGCGGCCCCGCCGCAATCGGGCGAAAGGCTGCCCGCGCCATGGTTCGCCCGCGGCCGCATCGCGCGTGAGGAAGCCGCCCTGCGCGCGCAGGCCATGGCGGTGCTGGAGCGGCTGAACCTGGCGCGCCACGCCGATGCGCCGGGCACAGCGTTGTCGGGCGGGCAGAAGAAGCTGGTGGAGCTGGGCCGCGCCCTGATGTCGGGCGCGAAGCTGGTGCTGCTGGACGAGCCCGCGGCCGGCGTGAACCGCACCCTGCTGCGCGATATCGCCGCGACCATCCGCGCCCTGAACGAGCGCGACGGCATCACCTTCCTGCTGATCGAGCACGATCTGGAACTGGTGGCCGAGCTCTGCCCGCTGGTGCATTGCATGGCCGAAGGGCGGGTCATCGCCTCGGGCAGCATGGCGGCGGTGCGCGCCGACCCGGCGGTGGCTGAGGCCTATCTCGGCATGGCGGTGGCCTGATGCTGCTGGAAGCCCGCGGCGTGACCGGCGGCTATGCCGCCGAGGCCGATATCCTGCATGGCGTGGACC
>JAIXVH010000180.1 GCA_027483125.1 Acetobacteraceae bacterium
AGGGCGCGCAGGTAATGCGCATAGGCGATGTCCCGGTGTGCGGGGTGCAGCTGGATGAAGCGGTCCAGCGCGCCGATCGCTTCCGCGTAGCGGTTGCGCATGTACTCGCCATAGGCGCCCATCAGTTTGGCGTTGGTGGCCCAGGTGGAGAAGGGATGCTCGCGCTCGAGCTGGTCGAACAGCTCCACCGCCTCGCGGAAGCGTTCCTCGCGCAGGGCGCGGATGCCGGCGGCGTAGATCCCCTCGGGCGAGCGATCAACCACGCCGGCGACAGGCGCCTGGCTGTCGAACAGCGTGCGGACATTGCCGTCCCATTGCTGCAACCCGCAGGCGGGCAACAGAAGGACGAGCAGAAGAATCATGGGGCGACGCAGCATGGCGCGGCTTATATCAAGGCTCGGGCGCGGGCGCGAGTGTGCTTCAGGCCGGCGCGGCCACGGCGGCCAGCGGCATGGACATGCCATCGGCGATGGCGGGGGCGGCGGTCCATGCCCAGTTGGCGCGGTCGGCCAGCAGGGCATGCAGCAGCTTGTTGTTCAGCGCGTGCCCGGTGCGATGGCCACGGAAACGGCCGAGGATTCGCCCGCCGGCCAGCGCCAGGTCACCCACCACATCCAGCAGCTTGTGGCGCACGAATTCATCAGCGAAGCGAAGGCCGCCGGGGTTCAGCACCAGCGCGCCATCGACCACGACGGCATTGTGCAGCCCGCCGCCCAGCGCCAAGCCCGCGGCACGCAGGCGCGTGACGTCCTCGGCCATGGTGAAGGTGCGCGCGCGAGCGAGTTCGGCGCGGAAACCTTCGGTCGAGATGCGCATGCGATAGGTTTGCCGGCCGATGGCCTCGGCGGTGAAGTCGATCGAGATTTCGGCATCCAGGCCCGACATGTCGCCCGGCAGCAATTCCGCCCAGGCGGCTTGCGGGTGGTCGCTTTCGGCCACGCGCACCGGGCGCAGCACGCGGATGGCGCGCGCGATGCCGGGGTTGCTGCCGCGGCCGGCGCAATCGATCAGGAACTGGAAGGGTTCGGCCGAGCCATCGAGGATGGGCACTTCCGGGCCATCAAGCTCGATCAGCGCGTCATCGATGCCGGCTGCGGCGAGTGCTGCCATGATGTGCTCGACCGTGCCGATGCGCGCGCCATCGGCGGCCAGCATGGTGCAAAGCCGCGTATCGATCACATGGTCGAACAGCGCGGGAACGGTGATGCCGAGATCGGTGCGGTGGAAGACGATCCCGGTGCCGCTGGGCGCGGGGCCCAGCGCGGCGCGGATCATGCGGCCGCTGTGCAGCCCCACGCCTGAGAAGGGAATGCGGGTCTTCAGCGTCACGCGTTGGCCGGCACCAAATGCCGCAAAACCGTCCATGAGCCTGTTGTCTCTTCCGTGTCATGCCGGGCTGGGGGGCCCGGAAAAGATGGCACGGACCCGGGGATGATCCGTTCTGATGGAGAATGAATGACAGCCGCGAGGCGGCGCCGCCAGTCAAGCCTTGTTTCGTGATGTTTCGACTTAACTGTTTGTTTTTGAACACCAAAACGGGTGTCTGTCGCACTTGACAGTGGCGATTCAAGCCGGCGCTACAATTGCGTCCAGAAACCCGCGCCATTGCTCCGAGATGGTTGCGAAACCGAAATGCCGAATGGCCGAATTCCGCCCTGCAGCACCGATGCGCGCTCCGGCCTGCGGGTCCGCCAGCAGGCCTTGCAGCATGATCCGCGCCTCGGTCACGCTGCGGGCCAGCAGCGCGTCGGTGCCAGGCGTGATCAGTCGCGAGATCTCGGAATAGCGATGCGCGCGGGGTAGCAGGCCTTCATCCATCACCACCAGCGGGATGCCCGCCATCCAGGCCTCGATGAAGTTCAGCGTGTAGGGCAGTTCCAGGCCGGAGCAGTAGAAATAGGCGCGACAGCCGGCCAGCAGCTCGGCCTGCTCGGCGGGTGCGACCCGGCCCAGGCCTTCCGGGTTGCCAGGCCCGCCGAGCAGCGCGGGCAGGCCCTCGGTCGCGTCGCGCCAGAGCGCGAACTGCTCGGGATAGCGATCGGCGAAATTGGCGGCGAAACTGAGTGCGGCCGGGTTGTCGCCGCGCCAGGGCGGGAAATCGGCGGGGTCCTTGTAGAAACGGATCAGCCCATCGGCACCGCAGAAGCTGGGCTGGTCCGATTCGACCTGCGCATAGCGCAGAATGCGCACGCCCCATTGCCGCAGCGCTGCGTATTCGCCTTCCCATTCGTCCAGCCCCTGGCCGATGGTGCGCAGCACGACCGGCCGCACCGACAGCGCGGGCGCGAAGCGATGCGTGAAATAGGGGTTCATCATCACGATCGTCAGGTCGAACAACGCCACGAATTCGGGCGTCAGCACCGTGCCGTCGATTGGGTTGAACACGTCGTAATGGCAGCCCATCGCCTCGAAGCGTTGCTGCAATTCGGCATGTTCGGGGCCAAGGTCCAGTATTGGCCGCATGCCGCCGATCGGCGCACCGCGCAGGTGGTGATAGCCGAGCGGAAACACCTGGTGCCCGAGGCCGGTCAGCAGCCGGACCTCGTCATATTCCAGGATTTCGTGGATCGAGACGTAGAGGATGCGCATCGCGCGCGCTTATGGGCCAGGGGCGCGCCATGAAAAAGGGGCGCCAGAAGGCGCCCCTTGAGTTCAGCTTGGCCTTTTGTTGCGGGGGTGCCCGGCCTCGCACCCCCCGTGCCTGTGCCGTCAGGTGTTGGACTGGCGGCGCAGGAAGGCGGGGATTTCCATGTCGTCCTGTGCGGTGGGACGCGCCGCGCGGGGGGCTGGCGCCGGTTCGGCACGGGGCGCTGCCGCCGGCGGTGCGGCGGGCCTGCGCATCAGCCCGGTCACGTTGCGGAAGATGCCGCCGAAGCCGCCCCCCTGCGGGGCCAGTTCCGGCGCGGGGGCGGCGGGGCGCAGCTGCGGCTCGCGCGCCACAACGGGCTGCGGCGCGGGCATCAGCGGCACTTCGCGTTCCTCGGACATTGGCTGCGACTGCACTGCCAGGTTGCCCTGGGTGGCGGAGGCACCGGCGGCGGCGCGCAGCCCGCCCGGGATGGGCCGCGCGCGCGGCGGCGGCGGCGGTGCCGCAGAGCGCGCGGGCTGCTGCGGCTGCACCAGCCGGATCGGCGCGGCATCGGCGGGCGCGGCCGCGCTGGCCGGCACCGCATCGATGCCGGTGGCGACGACGGAGACGCGCACGCGGCCGTTCAGCGTTTCATCCAGCGAGGAGCCGAAGATGATGTTCGCATCCTCATCGACTTCCTTGCGGATGCGGTTCACCGCCTCATCCACTTCGAACAGTGTCAGGTCATAGCCGCCGGTCAGGCTGATCAGCACGCCGCGCGCGCCGCGCATCGAGGTGTCTTCGAGCAGCGGGTTGCTGATCGCGGATTCGGCGGCCTTCACGGCGCGGTCATCGCCCTCGGACTCGCCGGTGCCCATCATGGCCTTGCCCATCTCCGCCATCACGGTGCGGATATCGGCGAAGTCCAGGTTGACCATACCGGGATTGACCATCAGGTCGGTCACGCCCTTCACGCCCATATAGAGGACGTTGTCGGCCATCTTGAAGGCTTCGGCGAAGGTGGTGCGCTCATTGGCCAGCCGGAACAGGTTCTGGTTCGGGATGACGATCAGCGTGTCGACGAATTGCTGCAATTCCTCGATGCCGACATCGGCCGCCTTCTTGCGCTTGCCGCCCTCGAAATCGAAGGGCTTGGTGACCACGCCGACGGTCAGCATGTTCCGCTCGCGCGCCATGCGCGCGATGACGGGCGCCGCACCCGTGCCGGTGCCGCCGCCCATGCCAGCGGTCACGAAGACCATGTGGCAGCCTTCGATATGCTTGGCGATTTCGTCGGTCGCCTCTTCGGCCGCCGCGCGGCCGATTTCGGGCTTGGCGCCGGCGCCCAGGCCCTGCGTCAGATGCGGGCCAAGCTGCACGCGGCGGTCAGCCTTGCTGTGCACCAGCGATTGCGCATCGGTATTGGCGACGATGAATTCGACGCCCTCCAGCCCCATCGCGATCATATTGTTGACCGCATTGGTGCCGCCGCCGCCAACGCCGATCACGGCGATACGCGGGCTGAAATCGACGTGATTGCTCACGGGCAGTGTCAGGTTCAGGGTCATTGTCGCCTCTCCGTCACACGACGTTAGGGGGCGGATGCGAGTCGCGTCTCCCCCGGTATGGGGGAAATGCCCGTCATCCACCTTATCCACACAATTCTTCTGCGCTGGTGTTCATTCACCACCAGCGCTTCAGCCAGTCGATCACGCGCTGCATCGTGCTGTGCGGCGCGGGAGCGAGGCCGATATCCAACAAGGGCCGCCCATGCCCGCCGGCCCAATAGAGCAGGCCGATGGTCGTCGCGAAGGCCGGGCCCGAGGCCGTCTCGGGCAGGCCGCGCACATGCGCCGGACGCCCGAGCCGCACCTGCGTGGGCGAGAGATCGAGCACGCGCGCGGCCAGTTCCGTCACCCCGATCAGTTGCGAGGCGCCGCCGGTGATGACCACGCGCTTCAATGCATCCGGTGGTAATGCCGCGGCCTCCAACCGGTTGCGCAGCAGCTCGAAGGTTTCTTCGATGCGTGGGCGGATGATGTTCAGGATCATCCGGCGCGGCACGCGTGCCAGGTGTTCCTCGGTCTCGCCCACTTGCGGCACGGGCAGCATCTCGCCGCGTTCATCACCGTCCAGCGCGCTGCCATGCATGGTCTTGAGGCGCTCGGCATGCGCGATCGGGGTGGACAGGCCGCGCGCCAGGTCGTTGGTCACGTGCCAGCCGCCGATGGGCAACTGCGCTGTGTGCCAGACATGGCCCTCATTGAAGACCGAGAGCGAGGTGGTGCCGCCGCCCAGTTCGATCAGCACCGTGCCGAGTTCCATCTCGTCAGGATCGAGGCAGGCAAGGCCGGCGGCGAAGGGCGCGCTGACCACTTCCTCCACATCCAGGTCGCAGCGCGCCAGGCATAGCGAGAGGTTGTGCAGCGCGTTCTCAGCCGCATCGACCACATGCAGCTTCGCCGAGAGCACATCGCAGACCATGCCGCGCGGGTCGGGCACGCCCGGTGTGGCATCCACGCTGAAGCCCAGCGGCATGGTGTGCACCACGCAGCGGCTTTCGGACTCGGCGCGGCGCTGGGCCTCATGCAGCAGGGAGCGGATATCGCCCTCGGTCACGGCGCGGCCGTTGATCTCTTGGCTGACCTGCACCACCCGTGATTCCGGCTGCCCGCAGGAGAGGTTGACGATCACGCCCTTGAGCTGGACGTCCGACATCTCCTCGGCCTGGGCGACGGCGGCGCGGATGGCGCGTTCGGCCGCTTCGGGGTCGATGACCGAGCCTGCCTTCACGCCGGCCGCGCGTGTCCAGCCGAAGCCTATGGCGCGGGGTGTGCCGTCGCTCTCGATGCGCGCGACGATGCAGACGAATTTGCTGGTGCCGATGTCGAGCACGCCGAAGGTGCCGCTGCGCGCGGCGTGGCGGCGGATGCGCGCGGGCAGTTCGGCGGCGGGCGGAATGTAGCGGACAAGCTGGTTCATCCGCGGGTGCTCCGTGCTGGGGGGGCTTGGGGTGGTGCGGGCTGCGGTGCCGCAACGGGCTGCGGGCGCAACACCAGGCGGTCAGGCAGGCGCATGTCCACGAGCTGCAGCGGGCGGTCGAGCAGGCGTTCGCGCGCCTGCAATTCGGCCAGGCGCTGCAGGGCCGCGGCTTCATGGCCTTCGGGCAGCATCACATCCATGCCGTTGTGCAACCGCAGGTTCCAGCGGCGCTCGGCCACGCGCACGGCTGCCTGCACGCGGGCGGCGATGTCAGGCTGGGTGCGCAGCAGGTCGATCATCGCAGCCCCCGCACTGTCGGCGCCCGTGCCCACCAGCAGCGGCAGCGCGCCGAAGGCCATGACGTTGCGGGTCTCCAGCACCTTGCCGTCGCGGTCGATCACGGCGAAGCGTTCGCGATGCTGCCAGATGGCGAAGGCGCGGCGTTCGCTGATGCGCACGATGATGGTGCCGGGCAGATGCCGTTCCACCTGCGCGTTTTCCACCCAGGCGGAGGCTTCAAGACGCGCGCGCGCGGCGGCCGGATCGAAGCCCAGGGTCTGGTCGCCGATGCTGACACCGAGTGCCGTTTCGAACACCTCGGCGGGCATGTATTCGCGGCCCTCGACGCGCAATTCCTGCACGGTGAAGCCGAAGCCGCTGCGCGAGACCGCATTGGCTGCCATGTGCAGCCGCGCCGCCGGGTCGGCCGCGATCACGGCCACGCCCAGCAGCGCGATCACCGCGACAGCGGCCATGCCCAGCGCCGCCGGGCGCAGCATTCCGCGCTGGCGGCGCAGCCACAGCCGCAGCGGCGAGGGGCGCTTCTCCGACGGGCCGGAGGAGCGTTCGCGCGGGCGTTTGGCGGGTTCACGCGCCACAGCGGGCCTCCTCGATCAGCCAGCGGCACAGCGCGGGGAAGGGAATGCCGCAATGCGCGGCCTGTTCGGGCAGCAGCGAGGTGCGCGTCATGCCGGGCTGGGTGTTGACCTCCAGCAGCACCAGGCGGCCGGGTTCACCTTGCGTGTCGTCATAGCGAAAATCCGACCGGCTGACGCCGCGGCAACCCAGCGCACGATGCGCGGCGAGTGCCACATCCATCGCCTGTTGCGCCACATCGGCATGCACGGCGGCTGGCAGCGCATGGCGGCTGCCGCCATCGGCGTATTTCGCTTCGTAGTCGTAGAAGGCCAGATGGGTGGCGATTTCCGTCACCGTCAGGGCGCGATCGCCCATCACCGCGACGGTGAGCTCGCGGCCGGGGATGAACTCCTCGGCCATCATGCGGCCGTGCTTCCATTCGCGCGCGATGCTGGCGCGGCGGTTGTCGCCCTCGCGCAGGATGGCGACACCGACGCTGCTGCCCTCCTGCACCGGCTTCACCACATAGGGGCGCGGCATCGGGTCGGCCGCTTCGAGCTCTTCGGGCGAGAGGTCCACATGCCGCGCGACCGGCAGGCCGGCGGCGCGGAACACGGCCTTGGCCGCGATCTTGTCCATTGCCAGAGAGGAGGCGCGCACGCCCGAATGCGTATAGGGAATGCCCAGCCAATCCAGCACGCCCTGGATGCAGCCATCCTCGCCGAAACGGCCATGCAGGGCGTTGAACACGGCATCGGGGCGGTTCGCGTTGAGGGTTGCGATCAGCCCGGCCAGGTCCTGCGTGACGTCGATGGGCTGGGCGTCGATGCCCGCTTCGCGCAGGGCTGCCAGCACCTGCGCGCCAGTGTTCAGCGAGACCTCGCGCTCGGCCGAAATTCCGCCCATCAGGACCGCCACGCGCGTCATGCCGGCACCCCCATGCGGCGGATTTCCCATTGCAACTCGATGCCGGATTGCGCGCGCACGCGGGCGCGGACCTCTTCGCCCAGGCCCTCGATTTCCGCCGCCGTGGCGCCGCCGGTGTTGATCAGGAAATTGCAGTGCTTCTCACTGACCTGCGCCGCGCCGCGCATCAGGCCACGGCAGCCGGCGGCATCGATCAGCGCCCAGGCCTTGTGGCCTTCGGGGTTGCGGAAGGTGGAGCCCCCGGTGCGCGCGCGCACGGGTTGGGTTGCTTCGCGCGCGGTGCGGATCTCGGCCATGCGGGCTGCGATCGCCGCCGCATCGCCGGGCCGCGCATGGAAGCGCGCGCGGGTGACCACGCTGCGCGCGGGCAGCGCGGAATGCCGATAGGCGAAGCCGCAATCCTGTGCCGCGATGCGCGTGATGCCGGTGGCGGTCGCAACCTCCACCCAATCCAGCACATCCTTCACTTCCGCGCCGTAAGCGCCGGCATTCATCCCCACCGCCCCGCCCACGGAGCCCGGCACGCCCGAGAGGAATTCCAGCCCTGCCAGCCCCGCCGCCGCGGCGTGTTCGGCCAGCGTCGCATCCAGCACGGCCGCACCGGCGATGAAGCCCTCGCCATCGCGCTGCACATCGGCAAAGCCGCGCGCCAGCCGAAGCGTGACGCCGGGCAGCCCGCCATCGCGGATGATGAGATTCGACGCAGCACCGATCACCTGCATCGGTGTCGTCTCGGGCAGTGCCGCCAGCAGCGCCACCAGGTCATCCGCATCGGCCGGCCGGACCAGCCATTCCGCCGGCCCGCCCACGCGGAACCAGGTGAAGGGCGCCAATGCCACGCCCGCCTGCACGCGGCCGCGAATGGCGGGGATGGCGTGGGTCACGGGCTGCATCCTCATGTCCTGCGCCCCGCTGGCGCCTGCAATGCGGTCAGCTTTTCCGGCAGCGCATGCGCCCAGTTGGTGATGCTGCCCGCACCCAGGAACACCACGTAATCGCCGGGCTTGGCGATGGCGTGGATCATGTCCGGCAGGTGGTCCGGGCCCGGCAGCGGCACCACGCTGCGATGGCCGCGCGCGCGCAGCCCATCGACCAGCGAATCCTTGTCGATGCCCGGGATGGGCTGTTCGCCGGCGGCATAGACATCGGCGATGATGACGGTGCCGGCATCATTCATGCAGGTGCAGAAATCATTGAACAGCGCGGCCAGGCGCGAATAGCGATGCGGCTGCACGATCGCCACCACATCGCGCGCGCCGGCCTGGCGGGCGGCCTTCAAGACGGCCGCGATTTCCACCGGGTGGTGGCCGTAATCATCGATGATGGAGATGCCGTTCACATCAGCGACGCGGGTGAAGCGCCGCTTCACGCCCTTGAAGCCGGCAAGTGCCGTGCGGATCATGTCTTCCGGCACATCCATCTCGACGCCCACGGCAATCGCGGCCAGCGCATTCTGCACATTGTGGCTGCCCAGCATGGGCAGCCGGAAGGGCTTCATCTGGCGTTTGCGGCCGGTGACGCGGTCCTGCACGGTCACTTCGAAAGTGGCGCCCAGCCGGTCGGTCAACAGCTTTTCCGCGCGCACATCCGCCTGCTGCGAAAACCCGTAGGTGACGATGCGCCGGTCCAGCTGCGGGATCATCGCCTGCACATCCGGATGGTCCATGCACAGCACGGCGAAGCCGTAGAAGGGGATGTTCGAGACGAATTGCCGATAGCCCTCGCGCATCGCCTCGCCGGTGCCCCAATGGTCCAGGTGCTCGGGGTCCATATTGGTGACGACGGCGACGGTGGAGGGCAGGCGCAGGAAGGAGCCGTCGCTCTCATCGGCCTCGACCACCATCCATTCGCCCGAACCCTGGCGTGTGTTGGTGCCATAGGCGTTGATGATGCCGCCGTTGATGACCGTGGGGTCCAGCCGCGCGGCTTCCAGCACGGCCGCGATCAGGCTGGTGGTGGTGGTCTTGCCGTGGGTGCCGCCGATGGCGATGGACCACTTCAGGCGCATCAGCTCGGCCAGCATTTCCGCGCGCCGCACCACGGGCAGCAGCTTGGTGCGTGCGGCCTGCACCTCGGGGTTGTCGCGCTTGACGGCGGTGGAGACCACGACGACCTGCGCTGCGCCCAGGTTTTCCGCCGCATGGCCAATGGCCACCGGAATGCCCTGTTCGCGCAGGCGGGCGACATTATAGCCCTCGGC
This sequence comes from Acetobacteraceae bacterium, assembly GCA_027483125.1. GTDB lineage: Bacteria > Pseudomonadota > Alphaproteobacteria > Acetobacterales > Acetobacteraceae > Rhodovarius. The sequence goes on from JAIXVH010000180.1 coordinate 9,537, forward strand.
GATGTCCGAGCCCTGCACGGAATAGCCCAGATTGTGCAGCACCTCGGCGATGCCCGACATGCCGATGCCGCCGATGCCGACAAAGTGTATGGTGCCGATGGTGAGAGGCAGCGCGCGCATCAGTTCCGCGCCTCCATGCGCATCAGTGACAGGACAAGGTCGGCCAGTTCGCGCACCGCGCCTGGCTGGCCGAGTGGCCGCGCGGCCTCATGCGCGGCTTGCAGCCGTGCGGGAAAGCCCAGAAAACCGGTGATCTCGGCTGCGAGCATCTCCGCGCTCAGCCCGGCCTGCGGCAGCAGCCGCGCGGCACCGGGTTCGCTCAGCACGCGCGCATTGGCGGTTTGGTGGTCATCGATCGCGGAGGGCAGCGGGATCAGCAGCGAAGGCCGCGCGGCGACGGCGAGTTCCGCCACCGTGGAAGCCCCCGCGCGCGCCACCACCAGATGCGCATTGGCCAGCTTGCGCGCGACATCGCCGAAGAAGGGCGAGAGCTCCGCCGGCACGCCGAGTGCGGCATAGGCGGCGCGCACGCGGTCCAGATCCTCGGCGCGGCATTGCTGCGTCACCAGCAGCCGCGCCCGCAATTCGGCGGGCAATGCTGCCACGGCCGCTGGCACCAGGTCACTGAAGACGCGCGCGCCGAGTGAACCGCCCAGCACCAGCAGCCGCAGCCCGCCTTCCATGCCCGGCAGCGCCTGGCCCGCGATCTCGGCGATGGCCGGCCGCACCGGGTTGCCCACCAGCTGCACGCGCAGCCCGTCGGGCACCCGCGCGGTGTCGCGGAAGGAGAGCGCCAGCGCATCCGCGCGCCGCGCCAGCAGACGATTGGCGCGGCCCAGCACGCCGTTCTGTTCGTGCAGGATCACGGCAGGCCGCGCGCGGCCCATGCTGAAGGCCGCAAGCGCGGGCGGAATCGCGGGATAGCCACCGAAGCCCACCACCGCGCCGGCATGGATGCGCTTGAGGATGCGCCGCGCCTCGATGGTGCCGGCGGCCAGCGTGACCATGCCGCGCAGCGCGCCGCGCATGCCGCGCCCGGCAATGCCCTCGCCCTTGAGGACGAAGCGCTCGGCGCCGGCAAAGGCGTTGGAGGCGAAGGCGCTGCTGCGCGCATCGGTCATCAGCGCCACGCGTTCGCCGCGCGCTGTGAGCTCCACGGCAAGCGCTTCCGCCGGGAAGAGATGCCCGCCGGTGCCGCCTGCGGCGATGACGATGGGGCGTGCCATGGGGCCTCTCATGCCGTCGCGTCGCGGCGGATGCTGCGCCGGCGCGTCAGCGCCAGCAGCAGGCCCATGCCGATGGCGATGGCGAGCATCGACGAACCGCCATAACTGACCAGTGGCAGGGTCATGCCCTTGGTCGGGATCAGGCGCAGCGTGCTGCCCATGTTGATGAAGGCCTGCAGGCCGAACTGCGTCAGCAGCCCGGTCGCGGCCAGCGCCACGAACATATCCTTCTCCGCCGCAAGCCGGATGATTCCGCGCAGCACGATGAAGGCGAAGATCGCCAGCAGCAGCAGGCAGACAGCCAGGCCGAATTCCTCGCCGACCACGGCGAAGACGAAATCGGCATCGGCATCGGGCAGATGCGCCTTCACGCGGCCCTCGCCGGGGCCCTGACCCCACAGCCCGCCATTGCCATAGGCCATCAGCGAGCGTTCCTCCTGCGTCGGCGGGAAGGACGGCGGCTGCGGGTCCCAGATGGCGGACCACCAGCTGCTGATGCGCACCCGCACATGGCCGTGCATGAAGAAGGCCAGCACGCCCACGCCCAGCGCGCCCGCAGCACCCACCACGATGAAGGGCAGTGGCAGACCCCACATGAAGATCTGCGCCATGAACACCATGACGACCACCGCCAGCATGCCCACATCCGGCTGCTGCTTCAGGATCAGCACCGCCAGCGCCACCGGCACGCAGGCCACCGCCAGCGCCAGGAGGCGGCCATGCGACTGGCCCTTCACCAGCAGCCAGGCGCAGATGATGGCGAGCATGGGCTTGAGGAATTCCGAGGGCTGCAAGGATTGCCCCGCCAGGTGCAGCCAGCGCCGCCCGCCCTTGATTTCCGTGCCGATGACGAGCGTTGCCGCCGTCAGCGCCAGCGCGCCCAGCAGGCCGAGCCATGACAGCCGCACCACCCAGCGGGGCGAGAGCAGCGACAGGCCGATGATGCAGCACACCGCCATCGCCGGGAACAGCAATTGCCGCACGATCTGCGCCGCCGCCGAGAGGTCGCGCATGCGCGCGCTGCCGGTGGCCATGGCCATGATGCAGCCGGCGATGATCAGCGTGAACAGCGCCGCCATGGTCCAGCGGTCCACGCCCCACCACCAGCGGCCGAGCAGCGAGGTATCGGTGCGGCTGACCTCCATCAGGCCTTCTCCATCGCATGCACCAGCGCGCGGAAACGATCGCCCCGCTGGTCGAAGCCGGTGAACTGGTCCCAGGACGCTGCCGCCGGCGAAAGCAGCACCACATCGGCGGCGCCGCCGAAGGCGCAATCCGCCGCGGCGGGCAGGGCTTCCTCCAGCGTGGAGAGCAGCGTGTGCGGCACGTTGCGCGCGCGCAGGGTGGCGGCAAATTCCGGCCCGTCGCGGCCAATCAGGAAGGCGTGTGCCACGCGCCCGAAGAGCGGGGCGAGCGGTTCGATCCCGCCCTCCTTGCCGGTGCCGCCGGCGATCCAGACCACGCGCGCATGCGATTCCAGCGCGCGCGCCGTGCTGTCCGCATTGGTGGCCTTGCTGTCATTGATGAAGCGCACGCCGCGGATCACGCCCACCTGTTCATGCCGGTGCGGCAGGCCCGGATAGGTGATGATCGAGGTCGCGAGGGCTGCGCGCGGCACGCCGAGTGCCAAGGCCATCACCGTCGCCGCCGCCGCATTCTGCGCGTTATGCGCGCCGGGCAGGGTAGGGGCTTCGCGCATCTCCAGGATGGGCCCGGCATCATCGCGCAGCGTGGTGTCTGCCAGCCAGGCGCCGCCTGGGCAGGCATGCCCGCCCGAGATGCGGGCAAGCCGCGCGGGCGCGGGCACGCCGCGGGTCCATTCATCATCATCGCCCAGCACCGCCAGGTCTTCGTCCGTCTGGCGCGCGAAAATGCGCGCCTTGGCGGCGGCATAGCCCGCCATGTCGCCATGGCGGTCCAGGTGGTCGGGCGTCAGATTCAGCATCACCGCCACGTTGAATCGCAATGTGTCGATTCGCTCCAGCATGTAGGAGGACATTTCGAGCACATAGGCGCCGGCATCTGGCAGCATCGGCATGGATAGCGCCGCCGTGCCGAGATTGCCGCCGACCGAGACCGGCACGCCCGCGCGGGCCAGGATATGGCCCAGCAGCGCCGTGGTGGTGGATTTGCCGTTGGTGCCGGTGATGCCGGCGAAGCGCGCGCCGCTGCCGGCGGCGCGCACCGCGCGGAACAGGAATTCGGCATCCACCAGGATGGGCGCGCCGGCCCGCCGCGCCGCCGTCGCCGCCGGGTGCGCGCGCGGCCTTTCATGGGGGATTCCGGGTGAGAGCAGCAGCGCATCGAAGCGGAAATCGGCAGCCGGATCGGCCACATGCAGGCCGGCGCGCGCGGCCTCGGTGCGGGCGGAATCCTTGTCGTCCCAGGCGGTGATCTCGGCGCCCCATTCGGCCAGGCGCAGCGCGGCCGGCAGCCCGGCCTTGCCGAGCCCCACAACCGCGATGCGTTGGCCAACGAAAGGGGTCATCAGCGAATTTTCAACGTGGAGAGCCCGACCAGTGCCAGCACCATCGCGATGATCCAGAAGCGGATCACGATGGTGGGCTCGGCCCAGCCCTTCTTCTCGAAATGGTGGTGCAGCGGCGCCATCAGGAAGACCCGCCGCCCGGTGCGCTTGAACCAGAAGACCTGGATGATGACGGACAGCGTCTCGACCACGAACAGCCCGCCCACGATGGCCAGGACCACTTCATGCTTGGTGGCCACCGCGATCGCACCCAGCGCGCCGCCGAGTGCCAGGCTGCCGGTATCGCCCATGAACACCGCGGCAGGCGGCGCATTGTACCACAGGAAGCCGAGCGAAGCGCCGATCAGCGCCGAGCAGAACACCGCCAATTCGCCCGCGCCCGGCACGCCATGCAGTTGCAGATAATCGGCGAAGATGCGGTTGCCGACGAGATAGGCGATCAGCCCGAAGACGGCGGCGGCGATCATCACCGGCACGATCGCCAGCCCATCCAAACCGTCGGTCAGGTTCACCGCGTTGGACGCGCCCATCATCACGAACATGGCCACGAAGGGAAACAGGATCGACAGCGGGATCAGCGCTTCCTTGAAGATGGGCAGGGCGAGGTTGGTGCTCAGCCCCGGCGGCAGCAGCCAGACCATCCAGATCGCGGCCACCAGCCCGATCGCGGCCTGCACCACCAGCTTCATGCGCGAGGACACGCCCTTGGTGTTGCGCTTGGTCAGCTTCAGCCAGTCATCCACCAGGCCGAGTGCGCCATAGCCCAGTGTCACGAACAGCACCGCCCAGATGAAGCCGTTGCGCAGATCCGCCCAGAGCAGCACGCCCAGCGTGAGCGCCAGCAGGATCATCACGCCGCCCATGGTGGGCGTGCCCTTCTTGGTGATCAGGTGCGATTGCGGCCCATCTTCGCGGATCGGCTGGCCTTCGGGCTGCATGCTGCGCAGCCAGGCGATGATCCGCCCGCCGAACAGCAAAGCGATGAACAGCGCCGTCATGCAGGCCGCGCCGGCGCGGAAGGTGGTGTAGCGCGCCAGGTTGAACAGGATGAAGTCATCCGCCAGCGGGGCGACGAGAAGCGGGATCATGCGGGCGGGTCCAGGGCTTGGATGATGGTGGCCATGCGCATGCCCAGGCTGCCCTTGACCAGCACCGAATCACCGGGCCTGAGGGCAGCGCGCAGCATGGGCGCGAGGTTTGCCGAATCGACCGTGGCGGCGCCCTGTTTCGCGGGCGGCAGCGCCTGCAACAGGCCGGACATCAGCGGGCCGCACGCATAGACCAGATCGGCGGATTCGGCCAGTTGCGCGGCGAGCGCCAGATGCATGGCAGGCCCGTCCTCGCCGAGTTCCAGCATATCCCCCAGCACGGCGATGCGCCGGCCGGGCTGCATGGCCAGCACCGCGAGTGTGGCGCGCACCGAGGCCTCGGAGGCGTTGTAGCTTTCATCGAGCAGCGTGGCGGTGCCGCCGGGCACCGCGATCACGCGCCGCGCCCCACGCCCGGCGCCGCCGCCAAAGCCCGCCAGTGCGGCCGCCGCGCCCGGCAGGTCCAGGCCGAGGGCATGGCATGCGGCCAGCACCGCGCAGGCATTGATGGCCAGATGCTTGCCCGGCGCGGAGAGATGGAGCGCGACCTCGCCCTGCGGTGTGGCGATGCGCGCCCGCCCGGCATCCGCGCTGCCCTGGTAGTCCAGCAGGCGCAGCTCGGCGCCGGGCGCCTCGCCGAAGCTCAGCACCTGTGCGGCGCGGGCGCGCAGCACCGCGAAGAAATCATTGTCGGCGGGCAGGATGGCGGTGCCGCCAGGCTCCAGCCCCAGCAGGATGTCGCCCTTCTCGGCGGCGATCTCCGCGCGCGAACCGAGCCGGCCGAGATGCGCCGTGCCCACCGTGGTGATGATCGCCGCATGCGGCCGCGCGAGGCGCGCCAGCGGGCCGATCTCGCCACGGTTGTTCATGCCGATCTCGATCGCGGCAAAACCCGCATCGCGTGGCATGTTCGCCAGCGTGGCAGGCACGCCGATATGGTTGTTGAAGCTGGCGGCAGCGGCGTGGGTGCTGCCGAAGGCCGAGAGTGCCGTGCGCAGCATCTCCTTCACCGTGGTCTTGCCCACACTGCCGGTGACGGCGGCTATGCGCGCGGCGCTGCGCGCCCGCGCTGCCGCACCCAGCGCATGCAGCCCGGCCAGCGCGTCCGGCACCAGCAGCAGGCGTGGGTCCTGCCCATGCTCGGCCATGGCCGCAGCGGCGCCGGCGGCGAAGGCGCCGTCGATGAATTCATGCCCGTCGCGCGCCGCACGCAGTGCCACGAACAGGTCGCCCGCGCGCACCTGGCGGCTGTCGAACATCACGCGCTGCACGGCAACATCGGCGGTGAGCGCACCACCCGTGGCCGCGCGCAATTCGGCGCTGGTCCACAGCGCGCTCATGCCGCCAATTCCCGGATCACGGCGGCATCATCGAAGGGCGTGGTGATGCCCTGCGCGGTCTGGCCGCTTTCATGCCCCTTGCCGGCCACCACCAGCACATCGCCCGGGCGCAACGCCTCCAGCGCGGCGGCGATGGCGGCGCGGCGATCGCCGATTTCCAGCGCATCCGGGCAGGCGGCGCGGATCGCGGCGCGGATCGCGGCCGGCTCCTCGCTGCGCGGATTGTCATCGGTGATGATGGCGGCATCGGCCAGCCGCGCCACCACCGCGCCCATCAGCGGGCGTTTGCCGGGGTCGCGGTCGCCGCCCGCACCGAAGACGCAATGCAGTCGGCCGGTGGTGTGCGGGCGCAGCGCGGTCAGCACGCGTTCCAGCGCATCGGGCGTATGCGCGTAATCGACATAGGCTGCCGCGCCGCGCAGGCTCGCGGCCAGTTCCATGCGCCCCCGCACGCCGCGCAAGCCGCGCAGCGCAGCCAGGATCGCATCGGGCAGCATGCCGCAGCCCAGCGCCAGCACGGCGGCCAGTGCTGCGTTGTCCGCCTGGAAGCGGCCGGGCAGGGGCAGCAGCAATTCATGCCGCGCGCCGGCTAGCTCCAGCACCAGCGCCTGACCTGCCGGCAATGGCCGCGCGGCTGTGATGCGCAGATCGGCCTCGCCTTCGCCGGCCGCGAGCAGCCGCAGGCGGCGGCGCGCCGCGATGCCCTGCAAGGCCACGCGCGTTTCGGCATCCAATGTGGTGCTGAAGGCGGCGGTCGCGCCCTCGGGCAGCAGCGTGTCGAACAGGCGCAGCTTGGCGGCGCGATAGGCGGCCATGCTGCCGTGATAGTCCAGGTGGTCGCGCGTGAGGTTGGAGAACCCCGCCGCTGTCAGCGCCACGCCATCCAGCCGCCGCTGGTCCAGCCCGTGCGAGGAGGCTTCCATGGCCAGTTGCGACACGCCGGCCCGCGCCAATGCGGCCAGCGTCGCGTGCAGGCTGACGGGGTCGGGCGTGGTCAGGCTGTCGCCCGCCGGAAAGCCAGGCGCGACCAGGCCCAGCGTGCCCAGGCTGGCGGCCGGGCCGCCCCAGATCTGGCGCAGGAAATCGGCGGTGCTGGTCTTGCCATTGGTGCCGGTGATCGCGACCACGCAGGCGGGCTGCGCGGCGGCCAGGCGGGCTGCGATCAGCGCCAATTCGCGCCTGGCATCGGCGGCCATGATCATGGGCCGCGCGGGCACATCCGCGGGCCAGGCCGTGCCTTCGGGCGCCAGCACCGCGATGGCGCCGGCCGCCACTGCCGGGCCGATGAAATCCCGCCCATCGACGCGCGCGCCGGGCAGGGCCGCGAAGATCATGCCCGGGCGGATGGCGCGGCTGTCGGCGGTGATGCCGAGCAGCTCGGCCGGCGGCGCGGCTGGGCTCAGCTCATTGAGGCGCATGGCCAATCTCCCGCGCTCTGGGAGGGTGGCTCACGAGGGAGACGCGGGGTCCGGGCACCGTCGTCTCGGTACGGCGGATGACGCTGCTCGGCGCCTCGGCCGGTGGCGTGCTGACGGCGGCGGGGCCGCGCGCGGGCGGTTGCGCGGCCGGCGCGCCGGGAGCGACGCGGGCGGGCGGTGCGGGACCGCGCCCGTTCAGCGGCATGGATAGCCGCGCCTGGATGGCGCTGGCGCGCGGCTCGATCTCCGGCGTCAGGCCCAGGATGGGGGCGGTGCCCTCGACGATGCGGCGATAGAGCGGGGCCGCGATCCAGCCCGCCGTCGCGTGGCCTTGCGTCTCGGCGCGCGCGCGCGGCTCATCCAGCATCACATACAGCGCGTAGCGGGGCTCCTGGATCGGGAAGACGCCGACGAAGGAGGTGACGCTGCGGCCCACCATGTATTGCCCGCGTTCGTTCAGCTTCTGTGCGGTACCGGTCTTGCCGCCGACGAAGAAGCCCGGCGCATCGGCGCGAGAGCCCGAGCCATGCGTGACCGCGAGCCGCATGATGCGGCGCATCGTCTCGCTGGTGCGTTCGCTGATGATGCGCGTGCCCTCGGGCATCGGGGTCGCGGGGTCATGGGCGACCAAAGTGGGGCGGATCATCACGCCGCCATTGGCGATGGCAGAGACCGCCGTCAGCACCTGCAAGGGCGTCACCGCGATGCCGTGGCCATAGCCGATCGTCATGGTCGAGACATCCGACCAGTCGCGCCCGCGCGGGTAGAGCGGGCGGGCCATGCCGGGCAGTTCCAGCGTCGGGCGCTCCAGCATGCCCATGCGCTGCAGGTATTCCTGATGGCGGCGGCGGCCCAGCGCCATGGCCATATGCGCGGTGCCGATATTCGAGGAATGGGTGACGATTTCGGGCACTGTCAGCCAGCGGTTCTGGCCGCGGAAATCGCGGATCAGGCGGTTCTGCGGCAGCTGGATGGGCCGCGATGCGTCATAGCCCGTGGCGGTGGTGACGGCGCCGGAATCGAGCGCCATCGCCGCCGTCAGCAGCTTCAGCGTGGAGCCTGGTTCGTAGACGCCGGTGGTGATGCGGTTGAACAGCGCCTGGCCGGTGGCGGTGGACAGGTCGGCGGCCGAGAAATCCGGGTTGGAGACCATGCCCAGGATCTCGCCGCTGCGCATGTCCATCATCAGCGCCGCACCGCCGATGGCGTTGAAATGCGCGCGCTGGGCTTCCACCGCCTCACGCATTTCGCGCTGGATGCGGATGTCGAGCGAGAGCCGCAGCCCCTGCCGGTTCAGCCGCAGGCGTTCGTCGAAGTACTGCTCCACGCCGCCGCGGGCGATGCCATCCGCACCCACGCTGCCGATCACATGGGCGGCTTCGCGGCCGCGCGGATATTGCCGGCGTTCGGCCGGTTCAAAGCCCAGGCCGATATGGCCCAGCGCGTTGATCTGCGCCTGCTGCTCCATGGTGATGAAGCGGTCGAGATAGACGACCGGCAGGTTGTAGTTCAGCCGCTCATGGATGAATTCGAGCGAAAGATGCGGCAGGATGCGGTGCAGCTGGTGCGCCACGCGCACCGGGTTGTCGATGTGTTCGGGCTGCGCGAAGAGCGCGATGCCGCGGATCGAGACGGCCAGCGCCTCGCCATTGCGGTCGGTGACTTCGGCGCGGGTGACGGCGGTGTCCTGCACGGCGGTGCGGGCGGCCACGCTCTGCGTGCGCGGCACCATGGGCGAGAGGATGGTGGCATCCGCCAGCTTCAGCGCCACCGCGCCGAACAGCAGCCCGAAGCCCGCGGCCGCGATCATGACCCGCCCGCGCGACAGCGCGGGACCGACCACGCTGGGGCCTGGTGCGGGCGCGCTGCGCACCATTTCCGTGCCGATCGGCCGGCCATAGGCGCGGCCCAGCGGCAGGGCGTCGGCATCGGGCGCCTGGGGCGCGGGGCCGGGCGCGTCCTCTGTCATCGGGGCAGCGGCACGGGTGGCGCCAGGGTTGCGGAATGGCCGCCGAGAAGGCTGCCGCTTTCCACGGGGCGCACATGCATGGCGGGGCGGATGGGCGTGTTGGCGGCCGCGACCGGCGGCAGCGCCGCACCATCCCGCGCCGGCGGGGCGGCGACCGGCGGCAGGCTGGGCCGGGCGGGTTCGGCGCGCGCGACCTCGTTGCGCGGGGCCTCGGGGCGTGGCGCTTCGGGGCGGGCGGCCTCCGGCTGGGCGCGGCGCGGGGCTGGCGCGGG
>JAIXVH010000450.1 GCA_027483125.1 Acetobacteraceae bacterium
GCCACCGAAAGCGGCGCCATGCCGGGGCCGCGCCGTTGGCTGTGGAAGCATTGGTACAACCTGATGTCCCGCCGCTGGGATGACGCGGCCTGGGGCTTCATGAATTACGGCTACCTGCCGCCCGAACCCCTGGCGCTGAGCGCGGCCGAGGAAGCCGACCGGCCCTTCATCGGCCTCTACCACCAGGCGATGGCCGACCTGCCAGTGGCCGGTGCGCGGGTGCTGGAAGTGGGCGCCGGGCGCGGTGGCGGCGCGGCCTATGTGGCGCGGCATTTCGCACCCGCCGAGCTGGTGGGCGTGGATCTCTCCGCCGATACCGTGGCACGCGCGGCGGCGCTGCATGCCGGCACGCCCGGCCTGCGCTTCCAGCAGGGCGATGCCGAGGCGCTGCCCTTCCCCGATGCCAGCTTCGACATCGTGCTGAACATCGAAAGCTCACATTGCTACGGCAGCATGGACCGCTTCGTGGCCGAGGTGGCGCGCGTGCTGCGGCCCGGCGGCTGGTTCACCTGGGCCGATATGCGCAGCCAGGCCATGCTGCCGTCGCTGGAGGCGAGCCTGGCGCATCCTTCGCTGTCCGTGCGGGCATCGGCCAGCCTGAACGCCGGCGTGGTCGCCGCCCTTGATGCCGCCGAGGCGCGCAAGGGCGATGCGGTGAACCGCCAGCGCCTGCTGCGGCCCTTGCTGCGCGAATTCGCGGGCATGCAGGGCAGCCTGCTGTATCGCGGTCTGCGCGCGGGGCAGGTGCAGTACCTGGCCAGGCGTCTGCAACGGGCATGAAAAAACCCGGCTGACGCGCGGCCAGCCGGGTCGGATTCACATCGCAGGCCGGGTTCAGCGGCGCATGCGCACGTGGCGCAGCTCCAGATCCTCGCTGACGCGCATGGTGAAGTCGGCGACCGTCTCGCGCACCGCGAAGATCTGCGGCTCCTGGTGCAGCGGCACCATCGGCAGCACTTCCTGGAAGCGCGTCCAGTATGCGCGAGCCAGGCGCGCGCGCTCGGCATCGTCCACGCTGGTGGCGCGGGCGGCGGCGGCGGCGTTCATCGCTTCATCCGAGAAACCGCCCCAGTTGAAGCTGCCCTCGCCCAGCAATTCGCGCGCGGGGTTGGACATGTCGAAATTGCCCGGCGTCCAGCCCAGCAGCCAGAAGCTGTATTCGCGGTTGGCGCCACCTTGCAGGAAGCGGCCGAAGGGCAGGGCGTTCAGCCGTGCCTGGATGCCCGCGCGCTGCAACATGGTGACGATGGCGGTGCAGATCGCCTCGTCATTCACGTAGCGGTTGTTGGGGCAGGACAGGGCGAGGCGGAAGCCCTGCGGGAAGCCCGCTTCCGTCAGCAGGCGGCGTGAGGCCTCCACGTCGAAGGGCAGGCGCGTGTTGAGTTCCTGCACATGGCCGCTGATGGCGGCTGCGATCGGCAGGCCGGCCGCGATGGTGGAGTTGCGCAGCACCACGCGGCGGATCGTCTCCATGTCGATCGCCTGGTAGATCGCGCGGCGCACGCGCACGTCACGCAGCGGGTTCGGGTTGCCGGGATTGTCCACGGCGTCGGCCCGCGCCACGTCGAAGCCCAGATAGATGCTGCGGGCCGTCGGGCCCTGCATCAGCCGCACGCCGGGCGCCTGCTGCACGCGCGGGATGTCCTGCAGCGGCACATGGTACATCAGGTCCAGCTCGCGGCTCAGCAGGGCGGCCACGCGGGTCGGCGCCGAGGAGACCGGGCGGAACACCGCGCGGGTGATGCCGTGTTCCAGCGCGCCGCCCCAGTATTGCGGGTTGGGCACCAGCACGGTGCGTTCATCGGCCACGCGCTCGGTCACGCGGAAGGGGCCGGTGCCATTGGCGTTGAGCTGCGCGAAGGCGGTGTTCGCACCCGGCTGGCCGGCACGGGCCACGGCGAAAGCGTTGTTCGCCTGCACCCAGCCCTGCGACATGATGAAGAACAGGGTCAGGTCCTGCAGCAGCACCGGGTTCGGGCCGCGCGTGTCGAACTCGACGGTGTGCGCATCGACGGCGCGGGCGGCGGTGATGGACGCGACCGTATAGGCCATGTCGTTCTGGCGCACGCGTTCCAGGCTGTTCAGCACATCGGCGCTGGTGAAGGCCTCGCCGCCATGGAAGCGCACATTCTGCCGCAGGTGGAAGCGCCAGGTGGTGGGGCTGACCTGTTCCCAGCGGGTGGCGAGCGCGGGTTGCAGGCTGCCATCCGGCTGGCGGGCGACCAGCGGCTCATAGATGTTGCTCTTCATGGCGTTGGTCACGCCATGGTTGTTGGCATGCGGGTCCAGGCCCAGGATGTCGTTGGCGGTGGCCCAGGTGAAGGTGCTGGCCTGCGCCGGGGTGGTGGCGGTGCCGGCGGCCAGGCCCAGGGCCATCATGGCCGCGGCAAGCGCGGTGGTGAGTTTCATCGATCAGTCCTCCCAGGACGAATGAAGATGCCGCAACATGCCGGGCAGCCGCGCGGTTGGAAAGTGCTTGGTGGGGCGATTCGCGGCACCCCCGCTTCAGCCCGCCAGCACCGCGCGCCAGACCCGGATGAAATTGCCCGACCACAGCATGCCGATCTCCCGCGCCCCGTAGCCGCGGCGGGCCAGTTCCTCGGTGATGGCGGGCGATTGCGCGGCATCGGCCCAGCCCTGCACGGCGCCGCCGCCGTCGAAATCGCTGCTGATGCCCACATGCTCGATGCCGATGCGGCGGATCGCGTGTTCCATATGGTCCACGATGTCGGCCACGCTGGCTTGGGCCGGCTGGCCGGCGGGTGCCGTGCGCAGGAAGGCCGGCACGGCGGTCATCTGCGCGATGCCGCCGCAGGCCTTCAGTGCGTCCAGCTGTTCGTCATCGATGCCGCGCGGATGCGCGCAGAGCGCCGTGCAGGCGGTGTGCGTGACCGCCACCGGCACGCGCGAGAGTTCCACCGCCCGCAGCATGCCCGCCTTGGCCACATGCGCGCAGTCGATCATCAGCCCCACGCGGTTCATCTCCGCGATCGCCTGTTCGCCCAAGGGTGACAGCCCGCCATGTTCGGCCGGGCCATCCCCCAAGGCGGGCTTGGGCCGCGCGCTGTCGGCCAGGTCGTTATGGCCGTCATGCGTGACGGTCAGGTAGATCGCGCCCTGCGCGCGCCAGGCGCCGAGCCGCGACAGGTCATGCCCCATGGCATAGCCATTCTCGACCGCGGACAGCACGGCGGTCTCGCCGGCGGCGAAGCAGGCCTCCAGCGCATCCGGCGTGGCGCAGAAGCGCGTGCCGGCTGCTACGCCGCGGGCGGCGATATGCTCCAGCATCGCGGCGGCTCGGGCACTGGCCGCGGCATGGCCCTGCGCGTCGCGCTTGCCTTGCGCGACATAGGCGATGAACACGGCGCCATTCACCCCGCCGGCGCGCAGTTTGGGCAGGTCCACCAATTGGCGGGTCTCGGTGGTCCAGGCGGGCGTGTCGGACCAGCGGATGTCGATATGGGTGTCGAGCACCAGGGTGCCGTCGTGCAGGCTCATACCGCCTCCGGTCGCTGGAGGGCGAATGCCCGCAGGCGTGAATCGGTGGCGTTCATGCCGCCTCCGGTCGCTGAAGGGCGAATGCCCGCAGGCGTGAATCGGTGGCGTTCATGCGTTCCAGGCCCCCAGGAAGCGTTGCAGAAGCGGGCCGAGATGCTCGACCGCGTAGCCGCCTTCCTGGCAGATGGCGGTGGGCAGGCCAAGCGCGCTGATGGCCGCCGCGGCGCGGGCGAAGCCATCGGATGTGACGCTAAGCGCTGCCAGCGGTTCGTGTTCCGATGCGTCAAAGCCCAACGCCACGACCAGCGCATCGGCGCGGAAGGCCCGCAGCCGCGCCAGCGCCGTGTCGAGCGCGGCCAGCCAGACATCATCGCCGCTGCCGAAGGCCACCGGCAGGTTCAGGTTCTCGCCGGCGCCCGTTTCACCAGCAAAACCCACATACCAGGGGTAGTAGCGCGCCGGGTCGGCATGGATGGAGATGGTGAGCACATCGCGCCGGTCCCAGAAGATGCCCTGGGTGCCGTTGCCGTGGTGGCTGTCGATGTCCAGCACGGCGACGCGGGTGGCGCCCGCATCACGCAGGCGCTGCGCGGCCAGCGCGGAATTGTTGATGTAGCAATGCCCGCCGGCGCGCGCGGCATAGGCGTGGTGGCCAGGCGGGCGGCAAAGGGCGTAGGCGGTGCCGCCCTGGGCCGCGACATCGGCCGCGGCCAGCGCGCAGCCGGCGGCCGACAGCGCGGCCTCCAGCGTGCCGGGCCCGATCGGGCAGGCGTTGTCGGCGGTGAACAGGCCGGTCTGCGCGATGATGTGTGCGGGCGTGGTCGTGGTCTGCGCCAGCATCTCGGGGCTGGGGTGGATGTTCGGGACGATCTCGGGGCCGGCTTCAGGCAAAGCGGTCCAGGCGGCCGGCGCGGTGGCCAGGAAGTCGAGATAGGGCTGGCTGTGCAGGCGCGCGGCCTCGGCGATGGTGGCTGGCGGCGGGGTGGTGGGGGTGATGTTCAGTGCCGCCAGGCCAGCGCGCAACGCGGCGGCGCGAGCGGGGATTTCGTAATTGGCACGCAGGCGGCCGCGCATGAGGAAGAATTGCGGGGTGTGGAGCGCTTCGGCGGGGTGATGAAAGGCATGCATGGCGCGAGCGTAGCGGCAAGGCGCGCGGCTTGTCTCGCCGCGCCAGGCCGTCCTGGCCCCCCGCCAGGGCCAGGCACGCAAACCGAGGCCGCGAGAGAGAGGCGCGCCCCAGGCAACTTTCCACCCGCATCGGCGTTGTCCCTGCATCAACCCGTGCAGGAGCACCCCCATGCCGCAACGTCGCCTCTTCCTCTCCGTCCTGGCGATCGCCGCCGCTGCGCCGGCCGTGCTGCGTGCCCAGCGCGCACCCACCGCTAACCTGGCCGACATCATGATGAATGATGGGCGCTTCGGCCGCTTCCTCGAACTGGTCACGCTGGCCGGCCGGATGGAAATGCTGCGCGAAGCCGGCCGCTTCACCGTGCTGGCACCGACCAATAGCGGGATCGACACCATCCCGCTGCATATCCGCAACACCATGAGCGGCTCGGGCAACCCCGGCCAGTCCGACCGCGGGGCCGTCACCAATTTCGTCGATCTGCATATCGTCGAGGGCGTGACCTCGCTCGGCCAATTGACCAGCGGCCCGACCAATATGCGCACGCTGAACGGCGCGATCGTGCAGATCAGCGGTGGGGCGGATAACGCGCATTCCGTGCAGGTGTCGCAGGCCGGCGTGCCGATCGCGGGGCTCAGCATCGCGCGCAATGGCCGAATCATCGGCCCCGTGCTGACGGCGACCAATGGCATCGTGCTGCCGCTGGACACCGCATTGCTGACCTGAATGGCTGGCGGCGCGGGGCAGCCCGCGTCGCCGTCAAATCACGAAACTGATCGGCTCCATCGGCACCGCCACCAGGCCCGCAGCGGCCGCGCGCCGCACCAGGCGGTCCAGGCTCACCTCATCCAGCCGCGCCAGGGCTTCCTCCTGCACCTCTCCCCAGAAGGGCGCGATCACCTTGGCGAAAAGGGGGTTGTCCTCGCCCTCCGCCAGCGGGCCACGGGCGGTCAGCACGGCGCGCACCACCTCACCCACCGTGATCGTACGCCGGGGCCTGGCCAGCTTGTAGCCGCCCGCCGGCCCGCGTGTGCTGGCCAGCACGCCGGCGCGCGACAGCGGCTGCAAAATCGGCTCCAGCCCGCGCCGCGCCAGCCCCAGCCGTTCCGCGATATCCCCCGCATTCACCGTGCCGCGCCCGGCATGCAGCGCCACATCCAGCACCACCGCCAATGCCAGCGCAGGCCTGCCTTGCAGCAGCATCGCTCAATACCCCCTGTGAAAACGCCCCTGTATCCGCCACATACTACGGCAACCATGCGTGAAAGGGGAGATATCCCGTTGGACACTGTCATCCCCACCCCCGGCATCGCCCGCGGCCTGCTCGGCGCCATTGGCAACACGCCGCTGATCCGGCTGGAGCGTGCCTCGGCCGCCACCGGCTGCGACATCCTGGGCAAGGCGGAATTCATGAACCCCGGCGGTTCGGTGAAGGACCGTGCGGGCCTGGCCATCATCCAGGCCGCCATCGCCGATGGCAGCCTGAAGCCCGGCGGAACCATCGTGGAAGGTACGGCCGGCAATACCGGCATCGGCATCACGCTGGTGGCCAATGCGCTGGGTTTCCGCGCGGTGATCGTGATGCCCGAGACGCAATCCCAGGAGAAGATCGACTTCCTGCGGATGATCGGCGCCGATCTGCGCCTGGTGCCCGCCAAGCCCTTCAAGGACCCGGGCAATTACGTGCATGTCTCGCGCCGCCTGGCCGAGGAGAATGGGTGGGTCTGGGCCAACCAGTTCGACAACCTGGCGAACCGCGAAGGCCATCGCACCACCACCGGCGCGGAGATCATCGCGCAAGCCGGCCGAGTGGACGCGTTCACCTGCGCCTGCGGCACCGGCGGCACGCTGGCCGGCGTGGCCATGGCGTTGAAGGCGCATGACCCCGCCACGCGCATCACGCTGGCTGACCCCATGGGCAGCGCGCTGTACAACTGGCGCACCCACGGCACGCTGGAGATGGAAGGCAGTTCCATCACCGAGGGCATCGGCCAGTCCCGCGTGCCCGCCAACCTCGACGGCGCGCCGATCGATGATGCGATCCAGGTGACGGATGAAGAAGCCCTGGAACAGGTGTTTGACCTGACCATCCATGAAGGCATCTGCCTGGGCGGCAGCGCGGGCATCAATGTCGCGGCCGCCATCAAGGTGGCGCGCCGGCTGGGGCCGGGGCATCGCGTCGTGACCATCCTGTGCGATGGCGGGTCACGCTACCAATCCAAGCTGTTCAACCCGGAATTCCTGCGCGGCAAGGGCCTGCCCACGCCGCCCTGGATGGCCTGAACCATGGCGATCCATGACAGCATCCTGGGCACGGTCGGCAACACGCCCATGGTGCGCCTGCCGCGCATCACCGCCGAGGACCGGCTCCTGGCCGACCTCTGCCTGAAGCTGGAATTCTTCAACCCGATGGCCAGCGTGAAGGACCGCATCGCGCTCGCCATGATCCGCACGGCCGAGAGCGAGGGCCGCATCAAGCCGGGCGTGTCGGTGCTGGTCGAACCGACTTCGGGCAATACCGGCATCGGGCTGGCGTTTGTGGCAGCGGCGCGTGGCTACCGGCTGATCGTGACCATGCCCGAAGGCGCTTCCATCGAGCGTCGGCGCATGATGCGGCTGCTGGGCGCGGAACTGGTGTTGACGCCATCCTCGCAAGGCATGCGCGGCGCCATCGCGAAGGCCGAGGAAATTGCCGCCGCCACGCCCGAGGCGTGGATTCCGCGGCAGTTCGACAACCCCGCCAACCCCGCCATGCACGCCGCCACCACGGCCGAGGAAATCTGGGCCGATACCGGCGGCGAGGTGGACCTGATCATTGGCGGCCTGGGCACCGGCGGCACCATGACCGGCATCGCCCGCGCGCTGAAACCGCGCCGGCCATCACTGCGCGTGATCGGCGTGGAACCCGCGGAATCGGCCGTGCTGAACGGTGATGACCCAGGCCCGCACGGCATCCAGGGTATCGGCCCGGGCTTCGTGCCCGCCGTGCTGGAACCCGAATTGCTGGATGCGGTGGAGACCGCGAATGAACGCGACGCCATCGCCACCGCCAGGCGCGTGGCGCGGGCGGAAGGCCTTGCCGTCGGCATCAGTTCGGGCGCCGCGCTGTCGGTCGCACTGCGCCATGCCGCGCGGCCGGAGAATGCCGGCAAGCGCATCATCTGCATCGCGCCATCCTTCGCCGAACGCTATCTGTCCACCGCGTTGTTCCAGGGACTGGAATGATGGAGATCATCGAACTCGGCCGATCGATCCGTGCGCGCGATCCGGCGAAGCCTGGCTGGGGAGAGGTCATCTTCTCCTACCCCGGGGTGCATGCGGTGTTGTGGCACCGGCTGGCGCATGCGCTGTATCGCATCGGGTTGCGCGGGCTGGCGCGCTTCGTCTCGCATCTCTCGCGCATGCTGACGGGCATCGAGATCCATCCCGGCGCGCGCATCGGACGGCGGTTGTTCATCGACCATGGCATGGGCGTGGTGGTGGGCGAGACGGCGACCATCGGCGATGATGTCACCATCTATCATGGCGTGACCTTGGGCGGGCTTTCGCTGAAGGCCGGCAAGCGCCACCCGGATGTGCTGGATGGCGCAATCATCGGTGCGGGCGCGCAGGTGCTGGGGCCGATCACGGTCGGCATCGGCGCCAAGGTCGGCGCCAATTCCGTGGTGGTGGCCGATGTCTGCGATCACACGACCGTCGTCGGCATCCCCGCCCGCAGCCCCAAGGATTGCGAGGAGGAGACGAGCTTCGGCTACGGCCTGCCCAGCCGCGCCGCGGCCGACCCCCTGGGCGAAGAGATCGCCGCCCTGCGTGCCGAATTGTTGGCGCTGCGCGAGCGGGTGGATGGGCTGCGGGGGGATCGGGCGGCGTAAGGTCCGATCCGATCAGGCATTTGCCTGGTCGGTGAATCGGCCCGCAATAGGTCCGATCCGATCAGGCATTTGCCTGGTCGGTGAATCGGCCCGCAATGCGCCTCAC
>JAIXVH010000033.1 GCA_027483125.1 Acetobacteraceae bacterium
ACTTCCCGTCCATAGGGGTCGTAAATCACTGATATCCCGGTCTGTGCGGCCCGTACCATGGGCAATCCTTCCTCGACCGCGCGCAGCCTGGCGCTGGCCAGATGCTGGAAGGGACCCGCTGAAAAACCGAACCAGGCGTCGTTGGTGACGTTCAACAACCATAGCGGGCGTTCACGGCCTGTCACTCGACCAGGGAAAATGACTTCGTAACAAATCAGCGGTGAAAAGCTTGCAATGCCCGGAAGTGACAGGTTTGTCAGGCCAGAACCGGCCGAGAAATCCATGCCCCCGACCACCATCCGAATCGGAATCAACCCGCCGAGCGGCATGTATTCTCCAAACGGCACCAGGTGCCATTTGTCGTAGACCGCCGTCACCTCGGCCGCGTCATTCACGCCCACCAGGCTGTTGAAGACGCGCGACAACCGCCCATCCGGCCCCCATTCCGCCCGCATGCTGCCGGCCAGCAATTGCGCGCCAGGCGCCAGCGCCGCGGCCGCCAGGCGCCGTGCCTCGGCATCCTGCGCCAGCAGGAAGGGCGAGGCAGTTTCCGGCCAGATCGCCAGCACCGGCGCATCCGGATGCGCGGCCCGCGTGGCCAGCGTGCCCAATTCGGTCAGCGCCAGATAGCGCTGGAAGATCGGCATGCGCTGGTCCTGCCGCCACTTCAGATCCTGCGCGACATTGGCCTGCACCAGTACCAGCCGCACACCCTGATGCGGCGGTTCCGGCTGCGCCAGGCGCCAGGCGCCGAAACCCATCCAGCAGGCCAGCACGGCGCCGCCGGCGGCCAGCCAGCGCCAGTCCCGCAGCGCCGGCAGGCAGGCCAGGAACACCGTCAACAATGACAGGCCGTGCACACCGATGACTGACGCCGGCTGCAACGGCAGCGGGTGAAACGCCCAGACGGTGCCCAGCAGATTCCAGGGGAAGCCGGTGAACATCACGCCGCGCAGCATCTCGGCCAGCACCCAGGCCGCGCTGAAGACAAAAATGCGCCGCCAGCCAGGGGCTGCGTGCCAGGCGGCGAGCGTGGGGATCAGCCCAAAGATGGCCAAAGGCAGCGCGATGCCGGGGGCGGCGAAGGGCACCAGCCAGAACCACTGTCCTATATCCGTGAACAGCGCATGCGTGACCCAGTAGAGGCCGGCCGTGTGATGCGCCCAGAAGAACGCCCCGCCCAGCAGTGCGGCGCGGCGCCAGCTTCCCGCATCCTGCAACAGCCCCAGAAAGGCCGGCAGCGCCAGCAGCAGGACGGGCAGGCCATGCAGCGGCGGCAGGGCGAGCGCGCTGGCGGCACCCCAGCCCAGGGCCATCAGGAAGGGGCGCATGCGGATCACCCCGGCGGGCTAACCCGGCTGGGGCGGCGCCGCAACCGGGTTATTCCGCGGCCTGCCGGCTGCCCGGCCGGCGCACGCGCAGGCGGCGGATCTTGCGCGCATCCGCGTCCAACACCAGGAATTCCAGCCCCGAGGGGTGGCTGACCAATTCGCCGCGCACCGGCACGCGACCAGCCAGGGTGAAGACCAGGCCGCCCACCGTGTCGATGTCGGCGGCGCGTTCCTCTTCGGTCAGCACCAGACCCATGCGGGTTTCGAAGTCTTCCACCGGCAGGCGGGCGTCGAGTTCCAGCGAGCCATCGGGGCGTTCCACCCATTGCGGCGCCAGCACCTCGTCATGCTCGTCGGCGATGTCGCCCACGATGGTTTCGACCAGATCCTCGATGGTGATCAGCCCGTCGATGCCGCCATATTCGTCGACCACCAGCGCCATGTGCACGCGCGCCTCGCGCATGCGCAGTAGCAGGTCGAGCGCTGGTACGCTCGGCACCACCAGCAGCGGCTTGCGCAATATCGCCTGCAGGCTGAACGGGCCGTTGCGCCCGATCGCGGCGAAGACGTCGCGGATATGCACCATGCCCTGGATGTCATCGAGCTGGCCGGCATAGACCGGGTAGCGCGAATGGCCCTCCCGCTGCACCGCGGTGATGGTTTCCTCGAGCGTGAGCGATGCAGGCAGCGCCACGATATCGGCGCGCGGGATCATCACATCGGCCGCGGTGGTGCCGCGCAATTGCAGCACATTGCCCAGCAGCACGCGTTCATGCGCGGAGAGTTCGGGCTTGGCTTCGGCGGCGGAATCGCCGCGGTCGATCAATTCCTCCATGCGGTCGCGCACGGATTCCATCGGGCGCCGGCGCAGCCGTTCGGTCACGCGTGAGAGCCATGGGCGGGGGCCGTCGCTCATGCGCGCTTCCAGGGGTTGGGGCGGCGCAAGGCGGCCATGGCGCGGGATTCGGCGCGTTCCATGCGGCGCGCCTCACCCGCCGCCAGATGGTCATGGCCGAGCAGATGCAGCGTGCCGTGCGCGACCAGATGCGCCAGGTGGTCGGCAGCGCGCTTGCCTTCGGCGCGGGCCTCGCGCCGCACGGTCTCCAGCGCCAGCACCACATCGCCCATGCCATGCATGACCGGGAAGGAGAGCACATTGGTGGGCTTGGCCTTGCCGCGATGCGCCGCGTTCAGCAGCCGGATGGCGCGGTCATCGGCGAGTGTCACTGTGACATGCGCGGCCTCGCCGGCCACACGGCAGGCGGCATGCACAGCCCGACGCGCCAGGCTTTCTGTGCCCGGCACCAGCCTGCGCCACCCGGGCGCGCTGGTGATGATGGCGACCGATGCCCCGGTCGGGGTGCTACTTCGGTCCGGCATGGTCTCCTGCCTCAAGCCCGATCCCTGTTGGAGAAGGCTTACGTGAACATTCGCGGTGATGGGTCACCGCCCCGGCGCGCCGCCTGCGCGGATCAGGCCCGGGCCGCGCGGCCGCCCGGCGACCGCGCCGGTTCGCCTGCCGCTGCATAAGCCTTCACGATGCGCCCGACCAGTGGGTGGCGCACCACGTCATCCTCGGCGAAGCGCATCATGCCGATGCCGGGTACATCGCCCAGGATGGCACAGGCCTCCACCAGGCCGGATGGCGCGCCGGGCGGCAGGTCGATCTGCGTCGGGTCCCCCGTCACCACCATGCGGCTGCCTTCGCCCAGGCGCGTGAGGAACATCTTCATTTGCGCGGGCGAGGTGTTCTGGGCTTCGTCCAGGATGGCGTAGCAATGGGCCAGCGTGCGGCCGCGCATGAAAGCGAGCGGGGCGATCTCGATCTCGCCCTGGGCCATGCGCTTGGCCAGCTGGTCGGGCGGCACCATGTCGTGCAGCGCGTCGTAGAGCGGGCGCAGATAGGGGTCGACCTTCTCCTTCATGTCGCCGGGCAGGAAGCCCAGGCGCTCGCCGGCCTCGACCGCGGGGCGCGACAGCACGATGCGCTCCACGCGGCCGGCCAGCAGCATGGCCACGCCCTGCGCCACGGCGAGATAGGTCTTGCCGGTGCCGGCGGGGCCGATGCCGAAGGTGATGTCGTTCTTGCCCAGCAGATCCATGTACTGGGCCTGGGCCGGGCTGCGCGGCGCGACCACGCCCTTGCGGGTGCGGATTTGCGGCAGGTCGCGCAGCGGCAGGCGCGGTTCCTGGTCGCGCTCGGCCTCGGCCATGCGCAGGGCGGCGTCCACCTGGGGCATGGTGCAGCCCTCGCCGCGTTCCAGGCCGCGCCAGAGGGAGCGCAGCGCGGCTTCCGCCTGGGTGGTGCCGTCCATGGGGCCCGAGATGCAGACGCCGCGCTTGACCCTGTCCACCCGCACCCCGGTCAATCGTTCCAGCTTGGCCATGTGCTCGTCATGCGCGCCGAACAACTGCTGGAGCAGCCTGTTGTCCTCGAAGGGGAGCGTGACGGAGCGGCTTTCGGTGGAAGCGGCGGCGGGGCGCGTGGCGAGCATCTGGTTCATCAAGCGGCGTGTCTCTCCTGTTGGTGGTCCTCGATGACGCAAGTGAGTGAATTGGCGGTGGCGCTGATGGCGCGCATGCGCAGGGTGGTGCCGGCCTCGGCGGTGCCTTCGGCATGCACCGCTTGCAGCCAGGGGGAACGGCCGGCGATCTGGCCCGGGTGGCGGCCGGGGCCGGTGACCAGCACGTCGAAGCTGGTGCCGATACGGGCGCGATTGAAGCCGAGCTGCTGCTCGGCGATCAGCGCCTGGAGTTCGGCCAGGCGCGCATCCTTGGTGGCTTCATCCAGCTGCGCGGCGCGCGCGGCCGGCGTGCCGGGGCGTGAGGAATACTTGAACGAAAACGCGCCAGCGAAGCCGACTTCGCGCACCAGGCTGAGCGTGGCCGCGTGGTCGGCCGCGTCCTCGCCTGGGTGGCCCACGATGAAGTCGGAGGTCAGCGCCAGGTCGGGCCGCGCGGCGCGCAGCTTGTCGACGATGCGCATGTAGTCGGCCGCGGTATGGCCGCGATTCATCGCCGCCAGCACGCGGTCGGAGCCGGATTGCACGGGCAGATGCAGCATGGGCATCAGCGCAGGGATGTCTCGGTGGGCTGCGATCAGCGCGTCATCCATGTCGCGCGGGTGCGAGGTGGTGTAGCGGATGCGCGAC
>JAIXVH010000434.1 GCA_027483125.1 Acetobacteraceae bacterium
CCACGCGCTGGAACGCGCCATGGAAACCGCATGACCGCATTGCTGTTCGAAGGTGCCACGCTGCTGCCCGGCGGCGATGACTGGGCGCCGCGCGCGCTGGATGTGCTGGTGGTGGATGGGCGCATCGCATCCGGCCCGGCGCCCGCGGGTGCCACGCGCATCGATGCGCGCCGCCTGCTGCTGCTGCCTGCCTTCGTCAACGCGCATACCCATTCGCCCGAATGCCTGGCACGCGGGCGCGCGCCGATGGCGCGGCTCGATGAATGGCTCGCGGCGGCCTATGGCGCCGGGCAGGATGCGCTGAACCTGGCCGCGATTCGCCAGGCCATCCTGATCACGGCGGCCGAGAATATCCGCGCCGGTTCCGTCGCCATCACCGATCATTTCCGGCAGATGCCGCTGTCACCGGCCGCTGTGCGCGCAGCCGGCGCCGCCTGGGCCGAGACCGGCATGCGCGTGAAGCTCGCCGCCATGATGCGCGACATCGCCAGCCCCTCGGCTGATGTGGTGCCCGACACCCAGGCCGCGCTGGATTTCGCGGCCGCCGTGCTGGATGACCCGCCGCCCGGTGTGACCATCGGCCTTGGCCCTTCGGCGCCGCAGCGCTGCACCGATGCGCTGCTGGCCGGTGTTGCGGAATTGGCGCGCAAGCGCGGCGCCTTCATCCATCTGCATCTGTGCGAGACGGCGCTGGACCGCGAGCGCTGCGTCGCGCGCTTCGGCCGCAAGCCGGTGGCGCATCTGGCCGCACTGGGCCTGGCGGGGCCGGATGTCGAATACGCGCATTGCGTGCATCTGGATGACGACGACCTGGGCCTGATGGCCGAGGCCGGCACGCTGATGATCCACAACCCGGTGGCCAATCTGCGCCTGGGCAGCGGCATTGCGCCGGTGGCACGCGCGGCGGCGCGCGGCGTGCGCATCGCGGTCGGCACCGATGGTGCGGGCAGCAATGACACGCAATGCATGCTGGAAGCGGCGAAGCTCGCCTGCCTCTTCCCGCGCGCCGCGCGGCCCGATTCGGAATGGCTGACGCCCGAGGCCGCGCTGCGCTTCGCAACCGCAGCACCCCTGCTGGCCGGCGCGCCGGCGGACATGATCGCGCTCAGCCTCGACGCGCCCGCCTTCGCGGCCATGCGCCCTGATGAGATGGCAGCGCGTCTGCTCTATGCCGCGCGCCCGCGCGACATCCGCCATGTGCTGGGCGCCGGCCAGTTCCTGCTGCGCGACGGCGAACTCACCGCGGCACAGCTGCGCGAGGTGCATCCATGAATGAACGCCTGTTGAAGTGGCTCGCGCCGATGGTGGTGGGCCTGCTGTTCCTGGGCGGCTGGGAATGGATGGTGCGCGCGCGCGGCATTCCGCATTTCATCCTGCCGGGTCCATTGCTGATCGCCGAGACCTTGGTGCGGGACTGGCACACGCTGTCCATCTCGCTCTGGATCACGCTGCAGATCACCTTCGCGGCGCTGGCAGTCGCGGCGGTGCTGGGGCTGCTGCTGGCGATCATGTTCGCGCAGTCGCGCGTGATCGAGATGTCGCTGTTTCCCTATGCGGTGATTTTGCAGGTCACGCCGATCGTCGCCATCGCACCCTTGATCATCATCTGGGTGGATGATGTGCGCGTGGCGCTGCTGATCTGCGCCTGGATCGTGGCGTTCTTCCCGATCCTGTCCAACACCACGGTCGGGCTGAACAGCGCGGACCGCAATCTGGTGGATCTGTTCCGCCTCTATGGTGCCTCGCGCTGGCAGGTGCTGATGCGGCTGCGGCTGCCGACGGCCATGCCCTTCTTCCTCTCAGGGCTGCGCATCTCCGGCGGGCTCGCGCTGATCGGCGCGATCGTGGCGGAATTCGTGGCCGGCACGGGCGGGCGTGCCTCGGGCTTGGCCTATCGCATCCTGGAGGCCGGCTACCAGTTGCAGATCCCGCGCATGTTCGCGGCCCTGGTGCTGGTCTCGGCCACCGGCATCGCCATCTTCGCGGCGATGTCCTGGCTGTCGCACATGCTGCTGCGCCGCTGGCACGAAAGCGCGCAATCCGGAGACGCTTCATGATCGATGCACTGCGCCAGGCGGGCGGCGAATACTGGCTGCGCGATGCGCGTGTGCCCGCGGCACTGACCGATGCTGGTGGTGAAGGGCTGACACGCCTCGACATCCGCGTGTCGCATGGCCGCATCGCCGCCATCGCGGCGGCAGGCACCGCGCCGGATGGCATATCACTGGATGGCGGGCAGCTTTGGCCCGGCTTCGTCGATGCGCATACGCATCTCGACAAGGGCCATATCTGGCCGCGCCAGCCCAACCCGACCGGTGATTTCGCGGGTGCCATCGGCGCCGTCATGGCCGATCGCGGCGCGGCCTGGACGGAAGCCGATATGCGCGCGCGCGCCGAATTCGCGCTGCGCTGCGCCTATGCCTACGGGACGGTCGCGGTGCGCACGCATCTGGACAGCTACCTGCCGCATGCGCGCACCACCTGGCCGCTCTTCGCGAAGCTGCGCGAGGAATGGGCCGGGCGCGTCGATCTGCAACTCGTCTCCATCGCGCCGCTGGACCGCTTCACCGGCGATGATGGCGTGGAACTGGCGGATCTGGTGGCGAAGCATGGCGGCACGCTCGGCATGGTCACGCGGCTGGAAGGCCAGGTGCATGACGCGCTGCCCGCCGATTTCCAGCCCATGCTGGATGGCTTCTTCGCCCTGGCCGAGGCGCGGGGCCTGGCACTCGACCTGCATGTGGACGAAAGCGGTGAGAGCGGCGCGCGCGCCCTGCGCGAAATCGCGCTGACCGCGCTGCGGCGGAATTTCCGCGCGCCGATCCAGTGCGGGCATTGCTGTTCGCTCTCCATCCAGCCCGATGATTTCGCGGCCGAGACCATCGCGCATGTGGCCGAGGCCGGCATTCGCATCGTCGTGCTGCCGATGTGCAACATGTACCTGCAAGGCCGCGCGCCGGGCCGCACGCCGCGCTGGCGCGGCGTCACGCTGGTGCATGAACTGGCCGCTGCCGGCGTGCCGGTCAGCCTCGCCTCCGACAACACGCGCGACCCGTTCTACGCCTATGGCGACATGGACATGGTGGAGGTGTTCCGCGAGGCCACGCGCATCCTGCAACTCGACCACCCGATCCATGCCTGGCCGCGTGCCGTCACCGCGCTGCCGGCTGCCGCGATGGGCCTCTCTGATCGCGGCATGATCCGCCTGGGCGCGCCCGCCGATCTGGTCGCCTTCCGCGCGCGCGGCTGGACCGAGTTTCTCTCCCGCCCGCAGACGGATCGCGTGGTGATTCGCGCCGGCCGCCTGCTGGACGCGACCCTGCCCGACTACCGCGAACTGGACGCGACGCTGGGCGCCACCGGCTGATGCTACCAGCGCGCCAGCCGCGCCGAGACGCGCGCGAGAAACGCGCTGCGATCGACATCGCCGCGCTGGTCCATCCGCGTCAGATACAGCCAGTCCAGCTGGCAGCCCTTGGCGCAAAGCCGCCTTATGCCGCTGCCCAGCACGCGCCGGTCCGGCCAGCCCAGATACCACAGCAGCCACAACGGCGAGCCATAGGTGGTGACCACGCCAATGCGCTTGATGTTGGTCAGCGCCGGCTGGATCGCGCCCGCGCCCAAGGTGAAGGTCACGCCCGGCACCCAGATGCGGTCGAACCAGCCCTTCAGGATGGCCGGCATGCCGTACCACCAGGTGGGGTAGACCAGCAGCAGCGCATCGGCTGTTTGCAGCTGCGCCACATCGGCCTCGATGCCTGCCAGATTGCCGGGAATGTCGTGGTAGATGCCGCGTTCGGCGGCCGAGAGCACGGGGTTGAAACCCTCGGCGTAGAGGTCGCGCAGCATCACCTCGTGGCCGGCCGATTCCAGCGCCGCCACGGCGGCATCCTTCAACGCCGTGGAGAAACTATCCGCGCGCGGATGCGCATGCACGAGAAGCACTTTCATGCCCGCGCTTGTGCCGCGCGGCCCAGGCATTTTCAAGCGAAGCGGCCACGCGCAGCGCCTCGAAACATGCGACCACTGCACATTGCCACGGGGAAAACCGATGCGCGTCCTGGTTCTTTTCGCCCACCCTTTGCCTGAAAGCTTCAACGCGGCCACGCACGCCGCCGTGCTGGAAGGCCTGCGCGCCGCGGGCCATCAGGTGGATGATTGCGACCTCTACGCCGAAGGGTTCAACCCGGTGTTGTCGGCCGAGGATCGCCGCCAATACCATGACCTCTCGATCAACCAGCTTCCCGTCCAAGGCTATGTGGACCGGCTGAAGGCGGCCGAGGCGCTGGTGCTGGTCTATCCCACCTGGTGCTTCTCGATGCCGGCGATATTGAAGGGCTGGTTCGACCGCGTGCTGCTGCCCGGCGTGTCCTTCTCGCTGGGGGATGACGGCATCGCGCGGCCGGCGCTGACGCATCTCAAGCGCATCGCGGGTGTCGTCACCTATGGGCGGCCGCGCTGGAATGCGCTGCTGGTGGGTGACCCGCCGCGGCTTGCCGTCACGCGCTATCTGCGCATGCTCAATGCTGCGAAGGCCCGCATCGAATACCATGCCATCTACGACATGAACCGCGCCACCGCCGAACGCCGCGCGGCCTTCCTGGCCAAGCTGCGCACGCGCTTCGCCGCCTGGTGACAGGGCCGCGCCTCAAGCCTGCAGCGCGCGCTGGCCCCAAGGCAGGCGGTGGAAATCGAACCCGCCCTCCACCGTCGGCTTCACCACCTGGAAATAGGGCGAGAGATCGAAATCCCGCGGTGCATAGAGCGAGTGGTGGCGGATATGCCATTCCTCCTCGACCCAGCTCGCGCCATCCTCGCCGGTGGCCACGCGCGTGCCGTATTCCGGCAGGATCGGATAGCCGATCGCGCCGAAGGCTTCGGCGATCAGCGTCGAGCAGATCGCCCGCGTCGGGTCGCCGCTGCCCAGTGACATCAGCCGCCGGCGCATCCGCCGCGGCACCGGCGGTTCGGGCAGCATGTAGCGCGCCAGATCCCAGACATTGCGCAGGTCATAGGCTTGGCCCAGCCGCGCGATCACATGGTCGCACACCGTCTGGCGTTCGGCCTCGGTCAGGCCGACCGGGCGGCAAATGCGCGTGGCGTTGTGCTGGAATTCGGCCAGGCCCACGCTGCGCACGCCGGCCACCACATCTGCCTCCACGAACAGATGCCCGGCATCCTCCAGCCGGCCCGCGCCCAGCGCGCCGACATACAGCGCGGCATGCGACCAGGCGGAATTGGTCAGGAACTTCACCGCGGCCGAGATGCGGCTGTGCCCTTCCACCAGCAGCACATCGGCCGGCCGCAATTGTGCCAGCAGCTTTTCGGGCGGGGTGGGAAGGGTGATGCTGGGCGTGTTGCGTTCCGCCGCCAGATAGCGGGCCAGCGCCTCGCCGGTGGCCTGCAACATGCGGTTCATCGGGCGTTCCTCATCGTGAGCCAGCCTGCGTTACCGCGCCGCGTGGGGTCAATGCGCGACGGATGCGAAGCTTGGCATGCAGCCGGTTAACGGTTCCGCTATCGCCCGGGCGGATGCCGGGCCCTTGCGCGCCGGCCCGCGAGCGGCGAGATTTCCATCCAATGAACTGGAGGACACAACCATGAATCGCCGTCACCTTCTCGCCGCCACGCCTGCCTTGCTCGCCGCGCCGCATGTGCGCGCCCAGGGCACCTGGGTGCCCTCGCGCCCCATCACCATGGTCGTGGGCTTCCCGCCCGGCGGCCAGACCGACTTCGCCGCGCGCGTGGTCCAGACCGGCATGCAGAACGCGCTGGGTGTCGCCGTCACCATCGATAATCGCGGCGGTGCGGGCGGCAATATCGGCACCGAGGCCGTGCTGCGCGCGCGCCCCGATGGCTACACCATCCTGGCCGGCAATGTCTCGCCCATGGCCATCAACCCGCACACCATGGATGGCATGACCATCGACCCGCGTGAGATGGCGGCGATCGGCCTCGCGCTGCAATCCAGCCTGATCCTGTGCACGCATCCCTCGATGAACGTGACCAACCTGGCACAGCTGCGCGCCTGGATCGCCGCCCAGCCGCGCGGGTCCATCAACTATGGCAGTGCATCGGCTGGCAGCCTCACGCATATCGCCATGGAGCTGTTCCGCGAGCGCCTGGGCCGCCCGGACATGACCCATATTCCCTATCGCGGTTCGGGCCCGGCCATGGCCGATTTCATCGCCGGCCGCTTCAACCTGATGTTCGACGGCGCCTCGGTCGTCGCACCCTTCCTGCAGGATAACCGCCTGCGCGGCGTGCTGGTCACCGGGCGCGACCGCAGCCCCGCCTTCCCCGACATTGCCACCGCCGGGCAGCAGGGCATGAACGAGTTCACCTTCTACGCCTGGATCGGCCTCTTCGCGCCGCGCGGCACGCCGCCCGAGGCCATCACGCGCATCAACGCCGCCCTGAACGCAGCCCTGGCCGACCCCGCCACGCGCGAGCGCATGACCAGCCGCGGCGACGAGCCCGGCGGCGGCACGCCCGCCGACATGGCCCGCATGATGGCCGATGACTACGCCCGCTGGCAGGCCGTGGTGCGCGCCAACAACATCCGCGCCGAGAGCTGATCAGCGTATCGGGGCGGGCGGCGCGCGGGTAATGTCGCGCGCATGTCCGCCCCACGCGCCCTGGCGCCGCTGAAGCACCCGGTCTTTCGCCTGCTCTGGATCGCGAATCTCGCATCCAATATCGGGCTGTGGGTGCAGAACACCGGGGCGGGCTGGTTGATGACCACGCTCGACCCCACGCCGGTCATGGTGTCGATGGTGCAGGCGGCGTCCATGCTGCCGGTGTTCCTGTTCGCGCTGCCGGCCGGCGCGCTGGCCGATATCATCGAACGCCGCACCTACCTGATCATCGTGCAGCTCTGGCTGGTCGCTGTTGCGGTGCCGCTGGCGCTGCTGGATGGCGCGGGGCTGCTCGGGCCATGGGGGCTGGTCGCCTTCACCTTCGCGCTGGGTGTGGGCCTGGCCGCAAGCTTCCCCGGCTGGGCCGCGACCACGCCGGAACTGGTGCCCAAGCAGGATCTGATCGGCGCCATCGCGCTGAACGGCATCGGCTTCAATGTCGCCCGTGCGGTGGGGCCTGCGATCGGCGGGCTGATCATCGCAAGCCTGGGCACCGCGGCCGCCTTCGCCTTCAACGCCCTGTGCATCCTGGTGCTGGCGGTGGCGTTGCTGGGCTGGAAGCGCGAGGCCGCGCGGCCATCCCTGCCGCCGGAATCCTTCCTCTCCGCCATCCGCACCGGGCTGCGCTTCGTGGCCGCCACACCCGCCATGCGCAGCGCCATCATCCGCGCCTGCGTCTTCTTCCTGTTCGGTGCCGCGGTTTGGGGGCTGATGCCGCTGCTGGTGCGCAAGGGGCTGGGGCTGGGGCCCGAAGCCTTCGGCCTGCTGCTGGGCACCATGGGCGTGGGCGCGGTGGTTTCGGGCTTCATCATGCCCTCGCTGCGCGGCCGCTGGGACCGGGGCGAGATCGTGCTCTACGCCTCGCTGCTGTCATGCCTGGCGCTGGCCTTGATCGGCGCCGCGGTGCCCACCGGCGCGGGCTGGCCGTTGGCGGCGATCGGGATTTTCCTGTTCGGCATGTGCTGGCTGGCCGGCGCCAGCACCTTGCAGGCCGCAGCCTCCCTGGCAGCGCCCGGCTGGGTGCGCGCCCGCGCCTTGGGCATCTACCAGACCTGCTTTTTCGGCGCGATGACAATGGGCGCGATCATCGCCGGCTGGGTGGGTGATCAGGTCAGCGTCTCCGGCGCGCTTCTGGGCTTCGCCGCTGTCGGCGCCAGCGCGTCATGGCTGGTGCGCCGCTACGGCCTGGATGCGGATGCCGAGAGCGCGCCACCGCCCACCGCACCGGTGCTGCGCCCGCTGCCGGCCTCGCACGAAATGCGCGAATTGCTGCACGGCGATGAGTCGGGCCGCGTGATGGAGGTGGTGCGCTACACCATCGCGCCCGAGGACCGGACCGCCTTCCTGGCGCAGATGGAAGCAGTGCGCCGCGTGCGACAACGCGTCGGCGCCGTCACCTGGCGGCTCTACGAAGATGTCGCGCGGCCCGAGCGCTTCGTGGAATTATGGGTGACCGAAAGCTGGACCGACCACCTGCGCGAAGCCGGCCGCATGACGGAAATGGACCGCGCGGAAGTGGCGCGCGCCCTGGCCTTCGACCGCAGCGAGGCGGGTGCGGAAGCTGTGCGGTACGTGAACCTGCTGTAGCGCCCTGGGGAGGGACGCTGTCCCTCCCCAGACCCCACCCTGCCAAGGGCCGAAAGGCCCTTGGATCCCGAGAGTCTTTCGCCGGTTTGGGGAGGGGGCAGCGTGCGGCCTTGATGATGGATGCGCCCTTGAGGCCCCCTCCCCAAACCGGCGAATAACCCACACCGGGTCCAGGGGTCGTTGACCCCTGGCGGATCGAGCACCGAAGGTGATCGATGGTTTGGAGAGGGGCAGAGCCCCTCTCCAAGACACCTCAGCCGGCCCGCACCTGACCGGTCCCGACCACCTGGTACCGATAGGTGCAGAGCTGCTCCAGCCCGACCGGCCCGCGCGCATGCATGCGCCCCGTGGCGATGCCGATTTCGGCGCCGAAGCCGAATTCGAAGCCGTCGCAGAATTGGGTGGAGGCGTTCCACATCGCCACCGCGCTGCCGATGCCGGCGAGGAATTGCGCGGCCGTGTCGGCGTCGTTGGTGATGATCGCCTCGGTGTGTTCGGAGCCGTAGGTGCGGATGTGCGACAGCGCCTCCGGCAGGCCGTCCACCACGGCGATGGAGAGGATGGCGTCGAGCCATTCGGTGCGGAAGTCGTCCTCGGTGGCGGCGGGCAGGCCAGGCTTGATGGCGCGGGCGCGCGCATCGGCGCGGAAGGTGCAGCCGAGTGCGGCCAGGTCATCGACCAGCGCGGGCAGCAGGCTGGGCGCGATGGCGGCGTCGATCAGCAGGGTTTCGGTGGCGCCGCAGACGCCGGTGCGGCGCATCTTGGCATTGGCCAGGATGCTGCGCGCCATGGCGGGGTCGGCGGCGGCGTGGATATAGGTGTGGCACAGGCCTTCGGCATGCGCGAGGACGGGAACGCGGCTTTCGGCCTGCACGCGCTCGACCAGGGATTTGCCGCCGCGGGGGATGATCAGGTCGATCAGCTTGGCGGCTTGCAGCATGGCGCCCACGAAGGCGCGGTCGGCGTCCGGCGCGGTCTGGATCGCGGCCTCGGGCAGGTTCGCGGCGCGCAGGCCGTCCAGCATGGCGGCATGGATGGCGGCCACGCTGCGCACGCTTTCGCGCCCGCCGCGCAGGATGACGGCATTGCCGGATTTCAGGCACAGCGCGCCGGCATCAGCCAGCACATTGGGCCGGCTTTCGAAGATCATCCCGATGACGCCGATGGGCTGCGCGACGCGGCGGATGACCAGGCCGTTGGGGCGTGTCCATTCCGACAATGTGCGGCCGGCGGGGTCGGGCAGGGCGGCCACTTCCTCCAGGCCCTTCGCCATGGCTTCGATGCGGGCGGGGGTGAGGGTGAGGCGGTCGCGGAAGGCGGTGGTCAGGGTGTCGGCGGCGAGCAGATCCTCGGTGTTGGCGGCGAGGATGGTGGCGCTGCGGGCGCGGATGGCGGCGGCGGCGGCGAGCAACGCGGCATCCTTCTGGGCGCGCGGGGCGGCGGCCAGCAGCGGCGTGGCGGCGCGGGCAGCCTCGGCTGCGGCGTGCAGGGCGGCGATGGCGGGTGAGGGCGCGGCGTTCATGGGCGCGTTATGCGGGGTGGGGGGCGTGGGTGCAATCGCGCCGCACGGGCTTGACCAGGACCCTGCCAGGACGGACATCGCCGACCATGCCGCGCGGCTTGATCCGCCGCGATGGCCCGACCGCGGCAAGGGAACGCCCGATGAGCCTTGCGAACCTCGCTGACCTGCGCAGCGGTGCTGCCTCCGGCGCGCGGGAATTGCGCCTGGGCGGCTGCGGCCTGACGGAATTTCCGCGCGAGATCTTCGGCCTGGCCGACACGCTGGAGGTGTTGGATCTCGGCTTCAACGCGCTCTCCAGCCTGCCCGATGATCTCGGGCGGCTGCGCCGGCTGCGCGCGCTGTTCTGCTCCGGCAATCCCTTCGAACGCCTGCCGCCGTCACTGGGCAACTGCGCCGCGCTGAGCCAGGTCGGCTTTCGCGGCACCGGCATGCGTGAGGTTCCCGCCGAAGCCCTGCCACCGCGCCTGCGCTGGCTGACGCTGACCGACAACCAGATCGAAACGCTGCCGGCCGCACTCGGCGAACGCCCGGCCTTGCAGAAGCTGATGCTGGCCGGCAACCGGCTGCGCGCGCTGCCCG
>JAIXVH010000241.1 GCA_027483125.1 Acetobacteraceae bacterium
CCGATGATGTGTTCCGCTCCATCCTGGCCTTCCTGGGCAGCGCGGGGCGGCATGTGGCCGGCCCCGCCGCGGCTGAGGCCTATCTCGACGACCCCGAGGCCTGCCGGCTGATGATGTCGTTGAAGAGCCATCTGGGCGAGCCCAGCCTGCGTGACACGCTGGTCTTCGGCCGCTCGATGGCGTTGGAATCACTGATCGCCACCTTCCTGCGCCATCTGCTGGCCGCCGCCGGCGTGCCCCCGGGCGCGGCCGTCACCGCGGGCAGGCCAGTGCGTTTCGTGGGCGGCCGCGCCGATGACGCGCTGGCCGAATCCCGCCTGCGCGCCGCCTTCGCCCAGGCCGGCATCAGTGATCTCGTGCTGGCACTCGAGCCCGAGGCCGCGGGCGCGCGCTTCGCCGCCGGGCTGACGCGGCCGGCCAGCGTGCTGGTTGGTGATTTCGGCGGCGGTACCTCCGATTTCTCGGTGCTGCGCTTCACCCCCGGCGCGCGCGCGGTGGCACTGGGCCATGCCGGCATCGGCATCGCCGGCGATGATTTCGACGCCGCCATCCTGCGCCATGCGGTGGCCCCGCTGCTGGGGCAGGGCGGTGAATACACGCCCTTCGAACAGCCCATGCCCATCCCGGCCGCCTATTTCGACGGCTTCCAGCGCTGGCATCGCCTGGCGCAGATGCGCACGCCGAAAATGCTGCGCGAAATCGCCGATGTCGCGCGGCGTTCCAATGTGCCGCGCGAGCTCGACATGCTGCGCATGCTGATCGAGGACGAGCAGGGCCTGGCGCTGAACGCCGCCGTGGTCGCGGCCAAGCGCGCGCTCTCCACCGCGCCAGAGGCGCGCTTTACCTTCCACCACCGCGACATCCACATCGAACGCCACATCACCCGCGCCGAATTCGAAACCTGGATCGCGCGCGACATCGCGCGCATCGCGGCTACCGTCGACGCCGCGCTGGCCGATGCAGGCTGCACCGAAGCCGATATCGACCACGTCTTCCTCACCGGCGGCAGTGCTTTGGTGCCGGCGGTGCGCGCCGTCTTCGAAGCGCGTTTCGGCGCGGCGCGGCTGGCCGGCGGCGGCGAATTCCTCGCGGTCGCCGAGGGGCTCGCACTGCTATGACCCTGCTGCCCTTCATCCTGGGCATGCTGGCCGCCTTCGCGCCGCTGGCGATCGACATGTACCTGCCCGCCTTGCCGGTCATGGCCACCGATCTGGGCGGTGACGCAGCGGGCGCGCAGAAGACGGTCGCGGCCTATTTCCTGGGCGTGGCGCTGGGCCAGTTGGTCTATGGGCCGCTGACCGACCGGCTCGGCCGGCGCGGTCCGCTCTTTGTGGGCGTGGCTGTGTTTGTCGCGGCCTCCCTGGCGTGTGCGTGGGCCGCGGACATGCAGCAGATGATCGTGCTGCGCTTCATCCAGGCGCTGGGCGGCTGCGCGGGCATGGTGGTCACGCGCGCGGTGGTGCGCGACCTGTCCGACCGCATCGACCCCGTCACGCTGATGGGCCGTCTGATGCTGGTGATGGGTGTGGCACCCATCCTCGCACCGCTGCTGGGCACGGTGGTCGCGGGCATCTTCGGCTGGCGCGCGATCTTCGTCTTCCTGGCGCTGTTCGGCGCGCTCTCAGCGGTGCTGGTCATCTGGCTGCTGCCCGAGACCCACGCGCCGGAACGCCGCATCCGCCGCTCCCTGCGCGAGATCATGGCCGACTATATGGGCCTGCTCGCCGATCGCCGATTCACCGCGCCAGCGCTCGCCGGATCGGGCGCGATCGCGGGGATGTTTGCCTATATCGCCGGCTCGCCGGCGGTGTTCATGGGCGTGCATGGCATCGGGCCGGATGCCTATGCGATCTGGTTCGGCGTGAATGCGGCGGCTGTCATCGGCGGCGGCCAGGTGGCAGGCCCGCTCGCCGCGCGGCTGGGCGCGGCGCGTCTATTCGGCGGCGCGCTGCTGGTGATGCTGGCGCTGACCGCGGCGCATCTCGCCGCCGTGCTGGCGGGGGCGCATTTCCTGGTGCAGTTCGCGCTGCTGTTCGGCTATCTCGGCGTTCTCGGCGTGGTGCTGCCGCTGGGCACGGTGCTGACCTTGCAGCATTTCCCGCGGCTCGCGGGCACCGCATCGGCGCTGTTCGGCACCTTGCAGTTCGGCCTGGGCGGTGTGGCGGGCGTGGCGCTGGGCCTGTTGCAGAACGGCTCCGCCTGGCCGATGGCCGCCGTCATCCTGGGCTGCATCATGCTGGCGGGACTGGCCTGGCTGCGGCGTTGACAGCGCGCCCCGCGCGGCGCGAGGAGCTTTTGACCGCACGGCTCGCTGACCGCGAGGAATTGTTGACAGCACGGCTCGCTCAACGCGAGCCTTGGGTCATGACACACATCCTCCGCCGCGCGCTGCCCGCGCTGCTTGCCACGCCCGCGCTCGCGCAATTCGCGCGGCCCATCCGCTTCATCGTGCCCTGGCCGCCGGGCGGGCTGAACGACCTGGTGGCGCGGCACTTCAATGACCGCGTGGCGCAGGGGCTGGGGCAATCCATCGTCACCGATTTCCGCCCCGGCGCGGGCAGCCGCATCGGCGTGGCCGAGATCGCGCGCGCGCCCGCCGATGGCAGCGTGATCGGCATGGGCAATCTCGGGCCGCTGACCATCTTCCCGCATCTGGACCGTACGCCCAGCTATGATGTCGCGCGCGATTTCGCGGCGATCTGCATGTTCGCGGCCTCGCCCTTGGTGCTGGTGGTGAACAATGCGCTGCCTGCGCGAAGCCCTGCGGAATTGCTGGCCCGGCCGGGGGGCTTCAACTATGCCTCGGTGGGTGTCGGCACGGCGCAGCATCTGATCTTTGAGATGCTGCGCGGCACCCAAGGCGCCCCGCCCGCCTTGCAGCACGTGCCCTATCGCGGCACGCAGGACAGCCTGATTGCGCTGATGCAGAATGATGTGCAGGCGATGTTCGATGCGCTGCCCTCGATGCTGGCGCCGATCCGCGGCGGGCAGGTGCGGCCGATCGCCGTGACCACGCCCACGCGCGTGCCGCAACTGCCCGATGTGCCGACACTGATGGAGCTTGGCTTCGCGGTGGAGGTGGCGACCTGGTACGGGCTGATCGCGCCCGCCGCGCTGCCCGCGCCCATGCAGTCGCGGCTGTATGAGGAATACACGCGCGTCGCCCAGGCGGCCGATACGCAGCGCTTCCTGGCAGAGCAGGGGCTGATCTATCTGCCCAATGCGCCGGGCGAATTCGCGCGCAGGATCGCCGCCGAAAGCGCGCGCTGGGGGCAGATCATCCGGGCGAACAATATCCGGCTGGAGGGGTAGCTACGCGCGGCCGCGCCCGCGCAAGGCGCGCCACACCTCGAGCACACCCACCCATTGCTGCCGCAGCCAGCCGCCGCCCACATAGGCCGCCGGCGCCGTCGGGTCGCCGGTGCGCGGATAGGCGGCGCGGTTGAAATCCGCGGTGCGGAACACCCAGTCCCAGACCGGCAGCAGCACCGCGTAATTGCGCCCCTGCTGCCCCACGCTGAGCACCCCATGATGCAGCCGGTGGAAGCGCGGTGAGACGACAAGCCTCTCGCCCAGCGGCCCGAAATCCACGCGCGCATTGGCGTGGCTCAGGCTCTCCGCCAGGCGCAGGACCATCAGGATGATCGGGAACTGCCCCGGCGGCACGCCGATCAGCACCGCGATCCCCGAGACCCAGGCGGCGGCGATGATATCGTCCAGCACATGGTTGCGGTCATCGGTCCAGAAGGTCATCGCCGTCTGCGCGTGATGGATGGAATGCAGCGCCCACCACCACTGGAATGTGTGCTGGAAGCGGTGGCGCCAGTATTCGCCGAAATCCAGCACCACGATGTAGATGGCCAGTGCCAGCAGCGGCATCTCGCGCAGCGCGGGGAACAGGTTTTCGATGGTGGGCGGCACCCAGCCGCTATCGGCGATCCAGCCCTCCAGCCGCGTCTGCGCATGCACGAAGAGCACGAAGCCGATCATCGGCAGCAACCCCAGCCGCACCAGCAGGGTGTAGATCACATCGGTGCGGATCAGCCGCGCGGGTTGCGCGGGTTCGACCGGGCGCCAGGCCTCCAGCGGCCGGCAGACCAGGTACACGACGATGACCTGCAGGCAGCCAAACACAAAAAAATCCAGCCAGTCGAAGGCGTCATCGGTCCATGTCATCAGCCCCAGCCGGTAGAAGACCGGCTGCACCGCATTCTCGAACAGGAAGGCGGTGAATTGCGCGTAGAGATCGACGGCCCAATCCATCAGATGCCCTGCGGCGGCAGGGTGGCGAAGCAGAAGCCGCGCGCGATCAGCCCGTCCAGCAGCGCGTCGAAGATGCCCGCGAAGGGTTCCTGCCGGCTGCGCACGCCCCAATGCATCACCAGCACCTCGCCATCGCGGATATTGGCGAGGTTCCGGCGCAGCAGCGCGGCGTTGGGGTGCGCGGCGGAGGGCAGTTCGTCCCCCAGGAAGCCATTGGCGGTCCAGCCCTGGTGGCGCAGCCCGCAGGCGGCGGCCATGCGGCGTGCCTCGGGTGTGACGATGCCGCCCGGCGCGCGCCACAGCGGCAGGACGGTGGCGTTCGGCACCATGGCGCGCAGGGCTTCGATGGGCCGCGCCAGTTCGGCGCAAAGGCCGGCCTGGTCCAGCGTCTCGCCACCCTCATTGCGGCGCGAGACATAGCGCGTGCGGCCCGGCCCAGCATCACCCGTGAAGTACCAGTGGCGCCAGGTGTGGGTGGCGAAGACATGGCCCTCGGCGGCGCGGGCGCGCCAGAAGGGCGCCCAGGATGGTTCGAGCTGCCGGTCACCGCGATGGGTCTGTTCATTGGCGATGAACAGCGTGGCGCGCACGCCGCGGCGGCGCATGGCGT
The DNA here is from genome assembly GCA_027483125.1 of Acetobacteraceae bacterium. Taxonomy (GTDB): domain Bacteria; phylum Pseudomonadota; class Alphaproteobacteria; order Acetobacterales; family Acetobacteraceae; genus Rhodovarius. Next base: position 4,874 of record JAIXVH010000241.1, read on the forward strand.
CAGCCAGCTGTTCGGCCTCGCGCGACCAGCCGGTGTCG
>JAIXVH010000358.1 GCA_027483125.1 Acetobacteraceae bacterium
ATATTGGGCATTCTCGCGAAGCGGTAGGCGCGCGAGAGGTCAACCGTGCTGTCGGCATCGATGGTGGCGCGCAGCTCGGCCGGCGTGGCGACGCAGTCACCGCGATTCATCGGGCGCATGTCGAAGCGCAGCTGCAATTCATCGCGCCCCAGCAGCAGATAGGGCGGGATGATCACGCGGCCGCGCCGGTTCTCGCGCTGCCAGCCCATCACCCCTGCCAGTTGCGCCGAGGCCCAATCCACCAGCCCTGGCGGATCGGCCAGCACGAAGCTGCGCAGATAGCTGCCCGAAACCAGCGCATCGAGCCGCGAGGCGGAGGTGTCCACCACCGGGCCGGGCGGCGAGCGGAAGCCAAGTTCCACCGGGAAGCCGCGGCCGCGCCAGGTGTAGAGATCGGGCGCGGTGCGCAGCGGCACGCGCACCGGGCCGGGCGAGAAGCCCGAGACGGTCAGCTCCTCACGCGGGATCAGGTTGCCAAGCGGCACAGGCGCATCGGTGCGCACCCAGCGCGGCGCGTCATAGGGCCGTCGCGGCGCCAGTTGTGGCGCCGCGACGCGGGCAATTTCGCCGGCCAGTGTCTGCCGCGCGGCGGCCAGCGCCTGTGCCGCGGATGCCGTTTCCTGTTCGGTGCGGCCGCCCACGACCAGCAGCGTGCCGAAGGGATCATTGGGATGCGCCAGCAGCGCCAGCGTTGGGCCTTCGAAGCGTGGCAAGGCCAGGCCCGCCACGGCATCCGGCCCGGCGGCGATCACCACCGCATCGCCGCGCGCGGGCAGGGTGCGCTCGACCGGGAAGGTCGCGCCGCGATAATCCGCCTGCACCGCGAACCAGGAGGCCGCGATGCCCGCCGCACGCAGCCCCTGCGCGGTCATGCCCTCGGGGATGACGAAGGGCAGGTTGAGCGCGCCTTGCAGCACGCGCCGGTCGAAGAGCGGCTCGGGCAGCCGCGCAAGGTCGCGCGTGGGCGCGATGCGCTCGATGCGCAATTGCAGTGAGGAGAGGTCCGACACCGTGGCGTAGAGCAGGCCGGAGAGCGGGTCGTTGCATTCCAGCGCGTAGCGGCCGGAGAAGCGGAAATTCAGCCGGTTGACCTCGGCGAAATACAGCGGGTCGAGCGGGAATTCGAGCGGGCCGAAAGCCTGGCGCGCGGGCTCGAGCGCGATATTGCCAACGAACTGGTCGTTCAGCGACACCGCGATCTGGCTGAGCGAGGGGATCAGCGCGGCCGATGCGCCGCCGGCCACCGTCAGCCGGGCTGCCGTCACCACCTCATCGGCGCGCAGGCCGAACAGCACGCCTTGCAGGTCGTTCAGGCCGCGCAGCTGCATGGGGCCGGAGAGCCCCATCTCGCGCAGCGTGCGCGTGACCACCCGCGCGCCTTCGGGCAGCACGCCGGTGAAGGCCGCACCGGGTGTGGCGGGCGCGATCAGCGGCGGCGGCACCGCCGGCGCCTGTTGGGCCAATGCCGATGCCGGCAGCAGCAGGGCCAGCGCGAGTGCCGCGGCGCGGCGGCGCGGCTGCACCACATCCGATACGCGCGGTGGCTGGGCGGCGGCGGCGGTGGCCGCTGCGGCTGGTGCCGGGCCGGCGGATTTCACCACGCCGAAGCGGTACTTGCGAAACACGGCATCCCCCGTGGCGGCGACGACATTCACGAGCGAGCGCAGTGGCTTGTCCTCCGGCCAGTCATCCCAATAGAGCCAGGCATCCGGCCTGCCGAAGAAGGCGCGTACGACGCCGGCTTCCTGCGCGATATCGGGCAGGGTGAATTCGACGAAGACCTCATTCTCCTCCCAGCGGATGATGCGGGCATCGAGAATGATCTCTTCGCCGCAGGTATCGAGCGTGACGCGCACATCGGCGCCATCAGGCACGCCGAGCGGCCGTTCCAGTGCCAGCCTGGCGCCGGAGAGCGAGATATTGCCAGAGGTGGCGCGCAGCACGTCGCCATTGGGCAGGGTAATGCTGCCGGGAAGCTCGGCCTCCACGCGGTGGCGCACGCGCATCTGCTCGCGCTCCCGCCCCACGGCGACCGCCGCGGCCAGCGGGATGATGCACAGCGCAGCCCAGATGGTGTTGAGCAGATAGGCGCGGAAATCCAGGCTGTCCGTGCTGCTGGTCACGGTGCCGTGGATGCCGATCGCAAGCCCCATGAACAGCAGCACCAGGATGATGATGTTGGGCATCACCGCGCTGGTATCGAGGTAGCCGGCTTCCAGCGTGCCGCCCTTGTCGGTGACGTTGAATTTTCCTTTGCGCGGGTCCCACAGCGTCAGCAGCGTGACCGGAACCAGTGGCACGGCGAGCGATGCCTCGTAGATCTCGGACCAGAAGGAATGGCGGTGGCGGCCGTTCAGCCGCGCGGTGGTCGCGACGGCATGGAAGAGATGCGCGCCCGCATAGGCCATGATGGCAAGCGGGGAGGCTGCGATCACGCTCTCACCGAAGAACAGGAAGGCCAGCGGCGAGGTCAGGAAGATCAGCCGTGGAATCGCGAACAGGAAGCCGAACCCCGCGATGAAATAGCACAGCCTTTGCGCCCAGTTCAGGCCGGGCGCGATGATGGTCTTCTCCTGCCGCATGATCTGGATCATGCCGCGCGCCCAGCGCATCCGCTGGCCGATATGCAGGCCCAGGCGTTCC
>JAIXVH010000452.1 GCA_027483125.1 Acetobacteraceae bacterium
ATACCGGCTTCGAGGCTGCCCGGCGCGTTGTTGACGTTGCCGAAATTGTCGGTGCCCTCCTCCTCGGCCACCAGCAGGAAGCCTTGCGGCGCGCGCGCGAGGAAGCGCAGCGCATAGTCGGACATTTCGGCGATCGATGGCGCGGTCGGCACGTAATGCGGCAGGTTGTTCTGCGCCAGCGCCTCCTCGTTGCGGTCATTGAAGGTGTGGTCATGGGCGAAGATGCCCCAGACCTTCGGTGCATCCGCCGGCAGTGCGGCCAGTTCCTCACGCGTGTAGACGATGCGGTAGCCCTCGGCGGTCAGGCGCTCGATCAGGTTCAGCCCGTCCTCGCGCGCGCCCTCGCCGAAGCGGCCCTGGGTGCCGCGCGGCAGGTACCAGCGCTCACCGCCCGCCAGGTGCAACTGCACGCCGGAGGTGGCGACCAGGCGGGTGATTTCCGCGAGCGAATTGCGCCGTTCGGTGCTGGCCACGAAGGCGGCTGTGCCCGGCTCATAGGCGGCGCCGGAATTGACCAGGCCCACCCATTTGCCTCGCGCCAGAGCCTCGCGCGCAATCGAACCATCAAAGCCCGAGAGGCTGCGGATCGGCGTGCGGCCATCCATTCCGAAGCTGTCGGCGACCACGCGCACGCCGAAGGCATGGGTCGTGGCGCCGCCATGCGAGGTGCCGGTCAGGCCGTCCTTCATGTGGCCCAGATAGACGGCGCTGCTGGGCAGGCGGTCCCAGTTGGTGCGGCCATCGGGGCCCACGGTCAGCATGCGCAGCGCGCCCCAATGGTTCACGCCGAAGCCATCGGGGTGGAAGAAGATCACATTGCCGGTGATGGCGGCGGGTTGGGCCGCGGCCGGCACTGCGCTGCCAGCAGCGATGGCGGTGGAAGCGGCGAAGATCGCACGGCGTTGCATGATCGGGTCCTCCTGGATGGAGTTTCTGTAACGCCGGCACCCTGCAAGGGCCAAGCCTGTTTCCGTGACATTCCCGCGAATCGTCAGCCGCAGCGCGCTGGGTGGCTGGCCAGGGCCTCCCAGGTGTCGGGCGCCAGGGCCAGCACGTTCAGGTGCAGTGGGAGGCCGGGGCGGTCTTCGGGGCGCATGGGCGTGGCGCCCAGCACGACCGCGCCATTGGTCACCGTGGCGGCCAGTGAAAACAGGCGCAGCCCGGCCGCCAGAAGCAGTTCCAGGGGGCCGCGCCAGTCGCCGCCGGGCGTATCGGTGCGGCATTCCATGATGATGCTGGGGCGATGGGCCAGGGTGCGCGAAGCACCGCGCAGTGCGTCGGTTTCCGCGCCCTCCACATCCAGCTTGATGACATTCAGAGGCGGCAGGCCAAGCCCATCCAGCCTGCGCAGCGGGACGGATGTCTGGCCCGCGCCGTCCAGCAGGCTGGCGCCGCCGCTCATGATGGGCGCGCTGAGCATGGCCAGGCCATCCTCGGCGCCCAGCGCGATGCGCAGCAGGCGCAGTGGCAGGCCGAGTGCCCTGGCAAGTCGCGCGCAGTCATCCGCCGCGCGCGGCGCTGGCTCGATGGCGATGACCTGGCCACGAAATCCCGGCCGCAGCGCGGCAGCCAGCGCGAAACAGCCCCAATTCGCCCCGGCATCGAGGAGCACGCCGTCATCGGGCAATAGCAGGTCGATCGCGGCCAGCACATCCGGCTCATGGCCATCCGGGAAGCAGGCCAGGTCAGCGCCGATGAACTGGCTGTTGCGCATGTCCACCGGCAGGGCGCGCGGGCCGGCCGGCGTCTCGACAAGCAGGGTATCGGCGTGGATCGCGGCCGGATTCTCGGTCAGCAGCCGTTGATACAGGCTTGCGACAAAATACTGGGGCGGGGCTACGAACCAGCCATGGCGGAGCAATTGCGCGCCGATGCTCTCGCCGCCCAGCCGGAAGGGGCGGCGCAGCGGCAGGCGGAAGCTCAGGCCTCCGGCTTGCGGACCAGCCATTTGACCTCGGTTCCCATCAGCTTCAGGCCCTGCTCGGCCACGAAGCGGTTCACCGCGCGCACGGTGCCCGGCCATTCAATGGTGTAGTCATCGCCGAACATGATGCCGCCGGGCTTCAGCAGCGGCCAGAAGCCGGCGATATCGGCCGCGACCTCGGCCTCGTCATGGCCGGCATCGATATAGATTGCGTCGGCGACGATGTTGTAGGCGGCGAGCAGCCCGGCGGCGCAGCCCGTGGTCATGGGCAAGTGGCGGATGCGCTGCTGGTGGCCGCTGTGCTGGATGTTGCGGATGAACTGGCCGAACATGTCCGGGTAGCCGTTGCGCAGCCGCAGCATTTGCCGGTTCTCGGCCACGCGCCACAGGCTTTCATTGGAGCCGAGCCAGGTATCGATGCAGAGCACCAGGCCAGGAATGTTATAGTCCCGCAACAGGTCCGCCATGCGGATGGCCGAGGCGCCCTTCCAGCTGCCCAGTTCCAGGATCACCACCGGGTGGAAGTGGCGGATCACGTAGTCGAAGATCGGGTCCTGGTCGCCCCAGCCCTGGAGATCGGGTTCGAAGCCCGATGTATCGATAGCGTCATAATCAAGGTCGAGTTCGATCTCGGCGAGCATGGCCATCAGGGCGGCCTTGCGGTCCAGGGGCGGCGCGGTCATGGCCCTGGTATGCGCCGGCCGGGCGGCCAGGGGAACCGGGCAAAAAAAATGGCGGGCCACGAAGGCCCGCCAAGTTAAGGGAGGAAACGTCCAAGAAAGGCAACGAGGGCACATGTCCCTCGGTGCTGAGAGGAACATAGGGGGATGATCGTTCGTGTGCAAGTGAATTTTTGCACTGCACCATGCATGAAACGGTGTTCATGTCGCAGCCCAGCCATGCGGCTTGGGCATGCTGGCACGGGGCTTGCGGTCGGGCTGTATGCGCTTCCTCCTCCCTGTGTTGTTCTGCCTGGCCCTGCCGGGCCTGGCCCTGGCCGAAAGCCCTGGCCGCTTGTGCCGTGCGGCCATCACCGCGGCCGAGGCGGAAGCGCGAATTCCCGCGGGCTTGCTGCACGCGATCGGCCGTGTGGAGTCAGGCCGCCGCGACCCTGAGACCGGTGAATTCGCCCCCTGGCCCTGGGTGCTGAACGCCGAGGGGCAGGGCAGGTTTTTCCCCGACAAGGCGGCAGCCATTGCCGCGGTGCGCGAATTGCAAGCCCGTGGCGTGCGGGTGATCGATGTCGGTTGCATGCAAATCAACCTGCACCACCACCCCCGCGCCTTCGCCAGCCTGGACGAAGCCTTCGACCCTATGACGAATGCCCGTTACGCGGCGCGTTTCCTCACGCAATTGAATGAAAGCCGGAATGACTGGGCGGTCTCGGCCGGGCATTACCACAGCCAGACACCGCATCTGGCGGAGGCCTATCGAGGCCGCGTCATGGCCGCCTGGCCGCAGGAGCAGGCGCGGCTGGGGCGCGAACCGGCCGCGGTCGCCGCGGCGCCGCGCCCGTCCGGCCCGGTTCTGGCCAACAACCCCGAAGCCGCGCGGATCATCCCGCTGGATGGCGCGCGCGGCCGGGGGCTGGATGCCTATCGCGCAGCACCGGTGCCGATCACCGGGCGCGCGGTGGCGCCGATGCTGGTGGCGCAGCCTGCACCGGGGGCGCCGCCCCCCATGGCGACGCCCGCTCCCAGCGGCGGCGGGCCGGGGGTGGCGCCGCTCTTCGCCGGGCGCGGCGGGCCGCTCTTCAGCGGTGGCGCCGGGCCCAGGCCGCTGCTGGGCGGGCCGCCCGGGCGGATGTGACGGTCAGTTCGCTGCCCGTTGGGTGGCCTGGTAGGAACGCACCGTCTCCCAGGCGATTCGCTGCAGGAAAGCGGCGGTCTCGGCATCCAGCCCGGCGTGGAAGCTGTTGCCCTCGGGCGACCGGCCGAGCAGCGAGGCGAAGATGGTGGCGGCCGCCAGATAGGTGCCGGCGGGGCTGGGGTGGCGCAGATCCGCGTGGTGCAGATTCACCTGTGGCCGCTCGGCCATGGCCCGGGCGAAGGCGAGCCCCGCAGGGATCACCAGCGCGTTGTTGGCGCGGCCGGCCGCCGTATAGGCCTCGGCCAGCGGTGCGGTCATTTCCGGCCGGTTCTTGTTCGCCCAGGACATGAACAGCGCCGGCCGCGCGCCATGGCTGCGTATCGTCTCGCTGTGGCGCCGGGCGAATTCATGGAAAACGGGGCTGAGCTGCGGATGGATCGGGCATTGGCTGCAATCCATCATGATCGCCACATCGAACAACGGCGTGCGTGGCGGATTCATCACCACATTGTTGTTCTGGTCGAAGCTGTAGCGGCCCAGCGCATTGGGCCGGAAATAGCTGTTCACATCATGCCAGTCGAAGCCCGAACCGCCGATTCCCACCAGCGTGGCGCGGAACGGGCGCAGGCCGGCCGCGCGCTGCATCTGCGTCACCAGCCCATGGATGCCGTTGTTGTAGTAGAAGAAACTGTTGCCGATGTAGATGACGGCGCCGGGTGGCTCGGCCGGCGCTGCGGCGGGCTGTGCCCAGGCGGGCTGTGACCAAGCGGGCAGGGCCAAGCCCAGCAGGGCGGCCAAAGCGGCGATGAGACGGGACATGGTTTTCCTCCGGAATGGGGCGCGGCGCTTTGACCAGGCCCCTTGCCATCGCTATAGGACAAGCGACTGGTGCTGGTCACGCGCTTCGGCGCATGGTCGGCCCCCCGTGCCCGGGCGTGCCGGCGCGGGCCGCGGTTCTCCTGCGGCGCCAGGCGCGCCGTGACAGACGAGGATCGCGCAATGACGCAAGTGCTGATGCCCAAGGCCACTGCCGTGTGGCTGATCGAGAACACCTCCCTCACCTTCGAGCAGGTGGCCGATTTCGTGCAGATGCACCCGCTGGAGGTGCAGGCCATCGCCGATGGCGAGGTGGCGCAGGGCATCGTGGGCTACGACCCGATCAAGCACGGCCAGCTGACCAAGGATGAGATTGCGCGTTGCGAGAAGGACAGCTCCGCGCGCCTGCAAATCCTGCGCAGCACGATCGAGCTGCCCAAGCCCAAGGGCAAGGGCGCGCGCTACACGCCGGTCTCCAAGCGCAATGACCGGCCGGATGGCATTGCCTGGCTGCTGCGCCAGCACCCCAATTTGCCGGACAGCGTGATCGGCAAGCTGCTGGGCACCACCAAGGACACCATCCAGAAGGTGCGCGACAAGTCGCATTGGAACACCGCCAATATCAAGCCGCGGGACCCGGTGATCCTGGGGCTGTGCTCGCAGCAGCAGCTGAATGCGGTGCTGTTGGCGGCGGGCGAGAAGATTGGCGCGCCGGTCGAAGTGGTGGACGAAACGCCCGCTTGACGGGAATGTAAAATACATTCACATCGGGTGTATGCATGCCTTCCTGAATGCGCCCCTTGTGGTCCAGTTGCATGCCGGCGCCGCGCTGGCGGCGTTGCTGTTGGGGCTGGTGCAATTCGCGCTGCCCAAGGGCGGCGGGCGGCACCGCATCATGGGCTATGCCTGGGTCGGGCTGATGCTGGGGGTGGCGCTGTCATCCTTCGGGATTGTCGGCGCCTCTGGGCGATATTCCTGGATCCACCTGATCTCGATCTATGTGGTGATCGCCCTGCCGGTCGCGGTGCTGCATGCCAGGCGCGGCCGCATCACGACGCATCGTTGGTCGATGATCGGGATGTTTCTGGGCGCGCTGGTGATCACCGGGCTGTTCACGCTGCTGCCGGGGCGGCTGATGCATGGCGTGGTGTTCGGTTAGGGGGCGCGGCTGAAACAGGCCAAGCGAGGCTTTACAATGGGATACTGGTGGAGCTGAGGGGAATCGAACCCCTGACCTCGTCATTGCGAACGACGCGCTCTACCAACTGAGCTACAGCCCCTCACCGGCCGCGGTCTTTGCCCCGCACGCCCCCCCAAGTCAACCCGCACCCCGGCGCGAATTTCCCCCCGTAACCCGAATTCCGCCCAGCCCCATTCCGCGCTACACACCGCGCGAACCCGCTCGGAACGCCACCATGCTCCTCGACGCCGTCTTCTACCTCGTCAACGCCGTGCTGCTGCTGTTCTTCTGGGCGGTGATCATCGCGGCCGTGTTGTCCCTGCTGATCGGCTTCAATGTGCTGGACACGCGCAACCGCCTCGTCTGGACCATTGCCGATTTCTTCGCGCGCGTCACAGAACCTGTGCTGCGGCCGGTGCGCCAGCGCCTGCCCAATCTCGGTGGCATCGACATCTCGCCGCTGGTGGTCCTGCTGGTCGTTCAGGCGCTGATCCTGCTGGTCAACGCCATCCAGGGCTACATGATCCGCGGCGGCGTCTACTTCTGATGGCTGCGACCATCCTGGACGGCAAGGCGCTGGCCGCCCGCCTGCGCGCCACGCTGGCGACTCGTGTCGCCGGGCTGGACTTCCGCCCGGGCCTGACCGTGGTGCGCGTGGGCGATGACCCGGCCAGCGGCGTCTATGTCCGCAACAAGGACCGCGCCGCCCAGGAAGCCGGTTTCATCGCGCGCACCATCCACCTGCCGGCGACAACCACCCAGGCCGAATTGCTCGGCCAGATCGCCGCGCTGAACGCCGACCCGGCGGTGGATGGCATCCTCGTCCAACTGCCTTTGCCGCCACAGATCGACGCGCAAGCCGCCATCAACGCCGTGGACCCGGCCAAGGATGTGGACGGCTTCCACCCCATCAACGCGGGCCGCCTGGCATCCGGCCAACCGGGCCTGGTGCCCTGCACACCTCGCGGTGTCATGCATCTGCTCGCGGAATCCGGCGCCCCCACCCGTGGTGCGCGGGCCGTGGTGCTGGGTCGCAGCCAGATTGTCGGCCGCCCGATGGCGCAGTTGCTGCTGGCCGCCGACTGCACCGTCACCATCGCCCATTCCCGCACCGCCGACCTGCCCGCCGAATGTGCCCGCGCCGACATCCTGGTCGCAGCCGTGGGCCGCCCGGAACTGGTCCGCGCCGACTGGATCAAGCCCGGCGCCGTGGTGCTCGATGTCGGCATCAACCGCCTGCCAGATGGCCGCCTGGTCGGCGACGTCGCCTATGCCGAAGCCGCCGAGCGCGCCGGCTTCATCACCCCCGTCCCCGGCGGCGTCGGCCCCATGACCATCGCCTGCCTGCTGGAAAACACGCTCGACGCCGCCTTGGCCCGCCGCGCCACATGATCCTGCATCGCGCCTTGCAGATCATCGGCGCGCTGGCCCTGCTGGCCTGCCTGAACCTGGCCTTCCAGGCGACACCCTGGGGCGGCGAGGGCTGGTCGCGCGCGCGGATGCTCTATGCGGGCGCGGGCGGCGTTTCGGCGCTTGCCCTCATCGCCATTGGCGGCCTGGGCGTGGCACTTCGCCGCCAGCAGCAACGCCTGGACGAAATGCGCGATCTGCTGCGCCGCATCTCCGAGCGTTGAACCTCCTCACCCTCGGCCTCGCCAGCGCCTTCATCACCATCTGGGCCTCGGCCTTCACCGCCGCGCGCATCGTGGCGCTGGAAACCCCGCCGCTTTGGGCGCTGGGCATCCGCTTCGCCATCTGCGTGCCCTTGCTGGCGTTGATCGTGCTGGCCACCCGCTCGCCCAGACCCGCCGCCCCCGACATGCCGCGCGTGCTGGCCATGGGCGTCTTCGGGCTGGGCGGCTATCTGGCCTTCGCCTGGGTCGCATCCGCGCATATTGCCTCCGGCCTGGTGGCGCTGCTCTGCGCCATCACGCCGATCTTTGTCGCACTCGGTGAGCGCATCTGGCGTGGCGTGCAACTGCCGCGCGCGGCCTGGGCGGGCCTGGCCCTGGGCTGGGCGGGCGTGGCCCTGCTCGCCGCTCCGCGCGCGGCGGGCCATGGCCTGGATGCACTGGGCATCGGCCTCGCCCTGGCCGCCGCGCTGAGCCAGGCGCTGGGCATGCTCATCCTTGCCCCCGCCCGCGGCCGCATCGCGCCCTGGAGCGCCAATCTCTGGCAGACCTGCGCCGGCGCCGTGCTGGTCATGAGCCTGGCCATCACGCTCGAATCCCCACCGGGCCTGGAGCACAGCATCGCCGGCTGGGGCGCCTTCGCCTGGTCGGTGCTTGTCGTCGGCCTGCTGGCGTATTTTCTCTATTTCACCCTGCTCGCGCGCCTCGGACCGACGGGCGCTGCTTCCCTGCAGCTGCTTGCGCCACCGATGGCCGCGCTGATCGGCTGGCTCGGCCTGGGCGAATTGCTACGCCTGACCGACATCCTGGGCGGCTGCATCACCCTGCTGGGACTGTGGCTGCTGCTGCGTCGGTAGAGCCTGATCCGCGCCGGCGCGATCGCCGGCGCTGTGAATCATCCGCGCAGAGCGGCTCCAGCGTGTTCATGCTGGAGCATTGCGCGCACCTCTTCCGGCGTGACACCCCGCGCCCGCATCTCGCGCAACGTCATGTCCTGATCGCGCTTCGCAAGCCGCCGCCCCGCCGCATCCGTCACCAACTGATGATGTTCATAGAGCGGCTCCGGCAAGCCCAACCGCGCCTGCAACAGCCGATGGATATCGGTGGCGCGCAGCAGATCCTCCCCGCGCGTCACCAGTGAAACGCCCTGCGCCGCATCATCGCACACGCAACATAAGTGATAGGCCAGGCCCGCATCCTTGCGCGCCAGCACCACATCACCATGCGCCTCCGGCTCGCAGCGGAAACGCCCGCGCGCCAGGTCGGTCGCGTGCAGCACCAGGCCATGCGCCGCGCCCGCCACATCCAGCCGCCAGGCATGCGCCTCACCCGCCGCGACCCGCCGCGCGGCATCCGCAAGCCCCCGACAGGTCCCCGGATAGATCGCCCCCGAAGGCCCCTGCGGCGCGCCGCCAGCCGCAGCGATATCCGCGCGCGTGCAGAAGCACGGATAGAGCCACGGCCGAAGCTTCTCCAACGCCGCCCGATGTTCTGCCGCATGCGCCGACTGCACCCGCACCGGTCCATCCCAACGCAGCCCCAGCCAGGCCAGATCCTCGATGGTCGCCGCCGCATATTCCGGCCGGCACCGCGCCGTATCGATATCCTCGAGCCGCAGCACAAACCGCGCCCCGCGCTCGGCGGCGAACAGCGCTGAAAACGCGTGGCCGAGATGCAGATACCCCGTGGGGCTCGGTGCAAATCGCGTCGTGTGCGTCACGGTTCGCGGCGCGGCGAGGGCAACAACCGCCCCTTCTTCACCAGCAGATCCACCAGCGCCTCGGTCAGCAATTCTTCCATCTTGCGGTCCTCATGCGCGGCCAGCGCCTTGAGGTTTGACCGCAACCCGGATGGTACGCGGAAGAACAGCTGCGCATCCTTCGCGCCCGACAGCGCATCCTCCACCGTCTGTGTCGCGAACCCCGCGCCGCGTTGCATGGCATCGGCCATGCGCTGCCCGCCGCGCATCGCGGCATCGCCCACCGCATAGCCCGCGGCCCGCAACTGCCCCAGCACGCGCTGGAACAGGGCTTCGGCATTGTCATCCGGCGGGGGCTTGCGGCTGGGCATGGTGCGATCCTGCTATCTTGCAATCAAGCTGGCTGATTGCTATATAGCTAGCTATCAAAGGATACCGCCC
>JAIXVH010000441.1 GCA_027483125.1 Acetobacteraceae bacterium
GCATAGGCGGCGCGCATGGCGCGGGCCAGATGCGCATACCAGGCGGCATCGGGCGTGGCGCCATAGGGGGCGTTGTCCATCTCGCGCAGCACCTGCATCAGCGTGGGTGCGGCGGTCAGGCCATTGGCCAGCATCAATGTGCGGCCGCGCCAGGGGGCGGCGAGCGCTGGCAGCACGCGTGCCTGGCATTGCGCCAGGTCCTCGGCGCTGACGAAGCCATCCATGGCGCGCACATCGGCGGCGATGGCGCGCGCGATGTCGCCTTCGTAGAAATCCCGCAGGCCGGCCTGTTGCAGGCGTTCCAGCGTGTCGGCGAGCCGCCCCTGGCGGAAGAAGCCGGGGCTGCCCTGATAGGGAGCCACCGGCGGCAGGCCACCGGGCAGATAGATGCGCGCGCTTTCCGGATACAGCTTCAGGATGGCGGCGCTATTGGCCACCTTCAGCGTGGTGAACCAGTCCTGCGGCAGGCCGCGCTTGGCATAAGCCACGGCGGGCGCCAGCACATCCTTGATGGGCAGCTTGCCATAGCGTTCATGCAGCAATGCGTAGCCGGCGACCGCGCTGGGCACGCAGAAGCTCTTCGGGCCATGCACGTTGATGTCGCCCACCACCTCGGGCCAGGCGAAAAGATCCGACGCCACCTTGCCGGTCATGACATAGGCGCGCGGGTCCAGCTTGCGGGGCGAGACGGGGCCGAAATCGAAGGTTTCCGCCGGCCCGCCCGGGCGCATCACCTGCGCGAAGCCGATGCCGCCCAGGCCGCAATTCCAGGGCTCCATCGCCGCCAATGCAAAGGCCGTGGCGACCGCCGCATCGGCCGCGGTGCCGCCCATGCGCAGCATTTCGGCGCCGGCCTCCGCGCCCGCTTGCGCCTGGGACGCGACGATGCCGCCAGAGCCCCGCGCGGCCGGTTTGCGAACCTGCCAATGCTGGCTGACATGGGGCGGCGGGGTGTAGGGCATGGCGATCTCCTCGGCGCCATGGTCCCGCGCGCGGCCGTGGCCCGCAAGATGAAGCTTTGGCGGCGGGGCTGGAATCGCGCCCGCTTTCCGCTACATGACGTCACCGTAACCAAACCCGGAGCACCCGCATGTTCGGATTGTTCAAGTCGCAGACTGCCCTGGACCTCAACCCGCGCAATGCGCTGGTCGTCTCGCTCGTCTATTGCATGGGCGCGGATGGCGAGATGGACCAGGAGGAAATCGCGCATCTGTTCAGCGTGCTCGGCCCCCGCGCCACGCGCGAGAACCTGGATGCCTGCGTGAAATATGCGCGCAGCACCCCGGCCGACACCTTCCTGGGCGCCGTCTCCGCCACGCTGAACCCGCAGCAGAAGCTGTGCATCATCCTGAACATGATCGACAGCGCCATGGCCGATGGCGAGGCCGAGCAGGCCGAGCAGGACCTGGTGCGCAAGTTCCAGGCCGCCTTCGGCCTGCCCGATGCCGAGCTGGAATCGCATTTCCGCACGCTGGTCGCCAAGAACGACCGCGCGGTGCTGGACCGGTAAGGCATTCCCGACTATCCCCCCGCCGAACAGAGTGTCGGCGGGGAATTTCACGATGATCGAGATGCATGGCTTGCAGGTGGCGGAAGAACTGGCCCGCTTCATGGCCGAGGAAGCGCTGCCGGGCACCGGCATCAGCCCCGATCATTTCTGGGCGCAATACGCCGCCATCCTGGCCGAGATGGGCCCGCGCAACGCAGCCTTGCTGGCGGTGCGCGACGCGCTGCAGGCCAAGATCGACGCCTGGCACCGCACCTTCCCCGAGCGGCCGATCAACGCCGAGGCCTATACGCGCTTCCTGCGTGAGATCGGCTATCTGCTGCCCGAGGGCGAGGATTTCGCCGTCGAGACCGCCAATGTGGATGCCGAGATCGCAACCATCGCCGGCCCGCAGCTGGTCGTGCCCGTCTCCAACGCGCGCTATGCGCTGAACGCGGCGAATGCGCGCTGGGGCAGCCTGTATGATGCGCTGTATGGCACGGATGCGCTGCCCGGCACGCGCGGCCCCGGCTATGACGCGGCGCGTGGCGCGCAGGTGATCGCCCGCGCGCGCGCGGTGCTGGACGAGATCGCGCCCCTGGCCAGCGGCAGCCATGCCGATGCCGAAGCCTATGCGGTTGAGGGCGGTGCGCTGGTTGTGCGCGGCCTGGGCGCGCTGCGCGACCCCGCGCAATTCGTGGGCTATACCGGTGATGCCGCGGCACCCACCGGCATCCTGTTGCGCCATAACGGCCTGCACGCCGAGATCGTGATCGACCGCGCGCATATGATCGGCGCGACCGACAAGGCGGGCGTGGCCGATCTGGTGCTGGAAAGTGCCATCTCCACCATCCAGGATTGCGAGGACAGCGTCGCGGCGGTGGATGCCGCCGACAAGGTGGCGGTCTATCGCAACTGGCTGGGCCTGATGAACGGCACGCTGGAAGCCAGCCTGGAGAAAGGCGGCAAGACCATCACGCGGCGGTTGAACGCCGACCGCAGCTACACCACGCCCGATGGCGGCACGCTGACGCTGCATGGCCGTTCGCTGATGCTGGTGCGCAATGTCGGCCACCACATGCTGACCGATGCTGTGCTGTGGAACGGTGCCGAGACGCCCGAGACCGTCCTGGACGCCATGTGCAGCGCGGCGATCGCGAAGCATGACCTGGCGGCGCGGCGCA
>JAIXVH010000386.1 GCA_027483125.1 Acetobacteraceae bacterium
CGCGCGGAGGGCGAGGCCATTGCGGCGGTCGTCACGGCGGCGGCGGCCGGTTGAACCGCATATGATTGCTGTGAAACCGGTCTGCTACACTCCCTCCGGGAGGCTATGGCAGCCGATCGCGCCGTCACAGACAGAAGCTGACCTCCCCGTTTTCTTCGACGTCATACCCGCCCAGCCGCTTTGCGCGCGCCACGAAATCGGGCTGGCGGGCGAAGCGCATCAGTCGCTGCAGCTGTGCCCCGAAATAATGGCGCCGCTCCGTCACCAGGTCGAAGCGTTCGCGGAACAGCGGCACAAAGCACAGCCCGCGCGCGGCGGCCTCGGCGCCGATGCCAAAACCCGCATCGGCGCGTCCTTCCTGCACCGCGGCGGCGACCTCGTCCTCGGCCAGCGCCGGTTCGGGCAGAAACCGCACGGCATCGAGCCGGATGCCCGCCTCGCCCAGCAGATGCACCAGCAGCACATGGCTGCCCGCGCGTGGCTGCCGCCCGACAACGCGGATGCCCGGTCGCGCCAGATCCGGGATGGCCTGGATGCCACGCGGATTGCCGGCTGGCAGAATCAGCCCCTGTGACCGCCATGCCCAGATGATGCCGACCATGGGGCGGCGCGCCAGGCTGTCGCGCACCGCGGGTTCGTTGAAGGCGCCGGTGTCCGGGTCGCGCAAATGCATGGCCGCGGCCATCGCCTCGCCCATGGCCAGTGCCGTCAGGCCATCGAGGCTGCCGCCGGCGCGCAGCGCCAGGCCGCAGCCGGATTGGCGCACCGCCCAATCGAGCAGCGGGTCGTGGCTGCCGGCCAGGATCAGCGGGGGATCGAGCCGCGGCTCAGCCTCCGGCCCGTCAGCCTGGGTGGTCAGCCAGCGTTCCAGTTGGGTCCGCGGGAATAGCCACTTGCCGCCCAGCTGCGCGGCCGGGACACGGCGCGAACGTGCCAGCTCGTACAGCGAGCGTTCGGACAGGCGCAGCAGCTCGGCCGCCTCGCGCAGGGTCAGGATATCGGGCATATGCTGGCAGAAAACGGCATCTGTTGCGTTTTCGTCAAGCCCTAAGCCAATTGACCCGACAGCTTTCCGAACGCAGTTTCCGGCCAAGCTGGGAACCTGCCGTGAACGACCTCGGAGCCGCCGCCGCGACTGCGCTGAACCTTGTGCTCACCGCCGACCCGGCTGTGGCGCAGATCGTGCTGCTGTCGCTAAGGGTCAGCTTCTCCGCCCTGCTGATCGCGGCCCTCATCGGGCTGCCGCTCGGCGCGCTGCTGGCGGTGGCCCGCTTCCCGGGGCGGGGTGTCATCCTGACGGTGCTGAACGCGCTGATGGGCCTGCCGCCGGTTGTGGCGGGGCTGCTGATCTACCTGCTGCTGTCGCGCTCCGGCCCGCTTGGGCATCTCGGCCTGCTGTTCACGCCGGGGGCGATGATCATCGCCCAGGCGGTCCTGATCACGCCGATCCTCGCCGCCCTGTCGCGCCAGGTGCTGGAAGGGCTGTGGGAGGAATATGCCGAGCAACTGCGCTCCTTCGGTGCCGGCCCCGCGCGCGCCGTGCCGACGCTGCTGTGGGATGGCCGCTTCGCGCTGCTGACGGTGCTGTTGGCCGGCTTCGGCCGCGCCTGCGCCGAGGTGGGTGCCGTGATGGTCGTGGGCGGCAATATCGAAGGCTTCACCAGGGTGATGACCACCGCGATCGCGCTGGAGACAAGCGCGGGCAACCTGCCGCTGGCGCTCGCCCTCGGCATGGTGCTGATGTCGATCGTGCTGGTCGTGAACGCGCTCGCGCAGGCCTCGCGCGACTTCGCCACCCGGGCGGGGGTGTGATGCACCATCGATTCAGCCCTCCGCGCGCTACGGCGCTTCGGCCATCGGGGGTGTGATGCGCGCACCCGACACCATCCTGCCGCTGCGTGCCGAAGGCCTGGGTTTCTCCGCCGGCGGGATCGCCATCCTGTCCGACGTGTCGCTCACGATCGCGGCCGGATCGCCCAGCATCATCGTCGGTCCGAACGGTGCGGGGAAATCCGTGCTGCTGCGCGTGCTGCACGGGCTGCTGACGCCAGGCACGGGGCGCGTCCTCTGGGCGGGTGATGCCGCACGTCGCCAGGCGATGGTGTTCCAGCGGCCTGTGCTGCTGCGCCGTAGCGTGCTGGCCAATGCTGTCTATCCGCTGAAGCTGGCCGGCGTCGTGGCCGCGGAGCGCGAACCCCGCGCCCGCGCGGCCTTGGAGATGGTGGGCCTCGCAGCACTGGCCGACCGCCCGGCGCGCCGGCTGTCAGGTGGGGAGCAGCAGCGCCTGGCACTGGCCCGCGCCGCCGCCCTGGCGCCGGAGGTGCTGTTCCTCGACGAGCCCTGCGCCAGCCTCGACCCCGCGGCCACCCGCGCCGTGGAGGAGATCGTGGGCACACTCGCCGCGCGCGGCACCAAGATCGTCATGACCACGCACGACCTTGGCCAGGCGCGTCGCCTGGCGGGCGAAGTGCTGTTCCTCAACGGCGGCCGCCTGCGCGAGCAGACGCCCGCCGCCACCTTCTTCAACCAGCCCGCCACACCAGACGCCGCAGCCTTCCTGCGCGGCGAACTGGTGTGGTGAAGGGCTCATCCGGGAGACCCGCCATGTTCCGCCGCCTGTTCCTCGCTGCCGCTGCCGCGGCACTTCTCCTGCCAGGCGCTGCATCCGCGCAGGAGCGCTTCATCACCGTCGCCAGCACGACCAGCACCGAGCAATCCGGCCTGTTCCGCCACATCCTGCCGATCTTCACGGCCGAGAGCGGCATCACGGTGCGCGTCGTCGCACTCGGCACCGGCCAGGCGCTGGATGTCGGCCGCCGTGGCGATGCCGATGTGGTGTTCGTGCATGACCGCGCCGCCGAGGAGCGCTTCG
Organism: Acetobacteraceae bacterium; assembly: GCA_027483125.1. Taxonomy (GTDB): domain Bacteria; phylum Pseudomonadota; class Alphaproteobacteria; order Acetobacterales; family Acetobacteraceae; genus Rhodovarius. Next base: position 2,873 of record JAIXVH010000386.1, read on the forward strand.
TGGCCGAGGGTTTCGGCGGGCCGCGCCGGCATGTGATGTTCAACGACTTCGTCATCGTCGGACCCGCCGCGGATCCGGCGCGGGTCGCTGGCCTGCGCGACACCAACGACGCGCTGCGCCGTGTCGCCCAGGCGCGCGCGCCCTTCATCAGCCGTGGCGACCGATCCGGCACCCATGCGGCGGAACTCCGCCTGTGGCAGCTCGCCGGCGTCGACCCGGCGACGGGTCGCGGCCAGTGGTACCGCGAGGTCGGCCAGGGCATGGGCCCGGCGCTGAACACCGCGGCGGCCCAGAATGCCTATGTCCTGACCGACCGTGGCACCTGGCTCAGCTTCCGCAATCGCCAGGAGCTGCGCATCCTGGTCGAGGGCGATGCGCGGCTGTTCAACCAGTATGGCGTCATGCTGGTGAACGCGCAGCGCCACCCGCATGTGAAGGTCGCCGACGGCCAGCGCTTCATCGACTGGATTCTCTCGCCCGCCGGGCAGCGCGCCATCGCTTCCTATCAGATCAATGGCGAGCAGCTGTTCTTCCCGAACGCGACCCAGCCCGAGCCGACCTCGTGAGGCTCGCGGCTCTTCTCGCGGCCCTGATCTTCGCCATGCCGGCCGCCGCTGAGCCGGTGCGTCTCGCCGCCGCCGGCTCGCTGAGGGCGGCGCTCGCCGAGGTCGCACAGGCCTTTGAACGTGCACCAGGCGGCGGCGCGGTCACACAAACCTACGCGCCCTCCGGATTGCTGCGACAGCGCATCGCCGGCGGTGAGCCCTTCGAGGTCTTCGCCTCCGCCAACATGGAGCATCCGCAAGCGGTGGGCCGCGAGCGCAACCGCCCGACCGTGCTCTTCGCGCGCAACGCGCTGTGCGCCATCGCGCGGCCGGGGCTCGAGGTGACGCCCGCTACGCTGCTGGAGCGCATGCTCGACCCCGCGCTGCGGCTCGGCACCTCGACGCCGCGCGCCGATCCTGCCGGCGACTACGCCTTCGCGCTGTTCGGGAGGGCGGAGGCTGTTCGTCCTGGCGCGCGCGCGGCGCTGGAAGCCAAGGCGCTGCTGCTGACCGGCGGGCCCGATAGCCCGCGCCCACCGCAGGGGCGCGACCTCTATGCCTGGCAGTTCGAGCGCAACGCGGCCGACCTGTTCCTGACCTATTGCACCAACGCCGTGCTGGCGCGGGTGGCCGACCCGTCGCTGCGGCAGGTCGCCGTGCCGGAGGCACTGTCAGTGGGGGCGGATTACGGGCTGATCCTGCTGTCGGACCGGCCGGAGGCCGTGCGCTTTGCGATGTTCCTGCTATCTCCTGCCGGGCAGGCCATACTGGATCGCCACGGCTTCACGGCCCCCGGCCTGCCCGCCCGCTGATCCCTGAAGGGAACCGCCATGCTCAAGCTCTCCGCCCGCAACCAGTTCCCCGGCACCATCACCGGCATCCGCAAGGGCGTCACCACGACGCATGTCACGATCGAGGTGGCACCTGGCCTCATTGTCACCGCCGCCATCACCAATGAGTCCGCCGAAGAGTTGGGCCTTGCGGTCGGCGGCGAGGCTGTGGCGGTGATCAAGGCCTCCGATGTGATGATCGGCACCAAGGGATGATCCCGCGCCGCGCCCTGCTGGCCGCGCCGGCGCTGGTCGGCACGCCCGCGCGGGCGGAGCGGCAGGTCGCTGACGCAACAGGCCGGCGGATCGCTGTGCCGGACCGCGTCACGCGCGTCTTTCCGGCCGGCCCGCCCGCGGCAATCCTGCTCTACACGCTGGCGCCGGACCTGCTGGCCGGCTGGCCCGCCCGGCCGCCACGCCCGGCCGAAGCCGCCTTCATGCTGCCCGAGGCCGCCGCCCTGCCCGAGATCGGCCGCCTGACCGGCCGCGACAACACCGCGAATATCGAGGCCGTGCTGCGGCAGCGGCCCGACCTCGTGCTCGACTATGGCTCGGTGCGGCCGGTCTTCGTCTCGCTGGCCGAGCGCGTGCGGGCGCAGACCGGGCTGCCCACTTTGCTGCTCGACGGCGCGCTGCCGAAAATCCCCGAGACCTATCGCCTGCTCGGCGACATCCTCGACCGCCGCGACGCCGCCGAAGCGCGGGCGGCCGTGGCCGAGCGTATCCTGGGCGAGGCCGTCGCCGCGGCCGAGACGCTGCGCGCGCGTGGGCGGCCGCGCGTGCTGTATGTGCGCGGTCCGCGCGGGTTGGAGACCGGGGTCGCCGGTTCGATCAACACCGAGATCATCGAATTCGCGGGCGCGGAGAACGTCGCCGCCTCGGCGCTTGGCGCCGGCAGCCTGGTGCAATTCTCGATGGAGCAGGTCTTCGCCTGGAACCCCGACTGGATCATCGCCATCCATCCCGACTTCGTGACGACCGCGAAGACCGACCGGCTCTGGTCCGCGGTGCCGGCGGTGCGGGCGGGGCGCGTGGCGCTGGCGCCGGGCCTGCCCTTCGGCTGGGTGGATTTCCCGCCCGCGGTGAACCGCCTGCTCGGGTTGATCTGGCTGCCGGTGCTGTTCGGGCTGCGGCCGCGCGCGGGGCTGGTGGAAGCCGTCGGCGCGTTCCATGCCCTGTTCTATCACCGCCGCCCGGAGCCCGCGCAGATCGAGGCGCTGCTGCGCCCCGCCTTGCCGCTGCCGGCGTGAGGCACCCGGCATGAAGCGGGGGGCGTTGGCCTGGGGCGTCGGCGTCGCGGCCCTCATCGTCGCGGTGCTGGGGGCGCTGGCGGTCGGGCGTTTCCCGATCGCGCCGGCGCAGCTCTGGGCGATCCTGACCGGCGCCGAGACCGGCACGGCTGCCATCGTCTTCTGGAACATCCGCGCGCCCAGGGTGGGGGCAGCGATCCTGGTCGGCGCGTCGCTGGCGGCCGCGGGCGCGGCCTTCCAGGGCATGTTCCGCAACCCGCTCGCCTCGCCCGATCTGCTCGGGGTCTCGGCCGGCGCCTCGCTCGGCGCGGTGCTTGGCATCTTCCTCGGCCTGCCGGTGGCAGCGGTGCAGGGGCTTGCTTTCGCCGGCGGCATCGCGGCGGTGGCGGCCGTGGCCGCGCTCAGCGCTACGGTGCGGGGGCAAGGCGACCCGGTTCTGGTGCTGATCCTGGCCGGCATCGCGCTCGGCGCGCTGATGGGGGCGGCGATCAGCCTGCTGAAGATCCTCGCCGACCCGTATAACCAGCTCCCGGCGATCACCTTCTGGCTGCTGGGCACGCTCTCGGCGGCGACGCGGGAGGACATCCTTGCGGCGGCACCTGCGGCGCTGCTCGGCCTCGTCGTGCTGATGCTGCTGCGCTGGCGGTTGAACCTGCTGACGCTGGGCGAGGACGAGGCGCGGGCGCTCGGCGTCAACACCACGGCTTTGCGGGCCTTTGCGGTTGCGGGCGCCACGCTGGCCACCGCCGCGGTCACGGCGCTGGCCGGTGCGGTCGGCTGGATTGGGCTGGTGGTGCCGCACATGGCGCGGATGCTGGGCGGGCCGGATCTGCGCCGGCTGATCCCGCTCTCGGCGTTGCTCGGCGCCGCCTTCCTGCTGGCCGTGGACACGCTCGCGCGCGTCGCGGGGCGCACCGAATTGCCGCTCGGCATCCTGACGGCGGTGCTGGGCACGCCGCTGTTCCTCTGGCTGCTGGTGCGCGCCAGGCGGGGTGGCGCGGCATGACGGTGCTCCTGGAAGCGCGCGGCGTGTCGGTCGGGCATGGGCGGCGCACCGTCGCGGCCGGAATCTCCTTCGCGCTCAAGACCGGGCAGGTGCTGTGCCTGCTGGGGCCGAATGGCGGCGGCAAGACGACGCTGCTGCGCACGCTGCTCGGTCTGATCCCGCCGCTGGCCGGCGAGGTCCAGCTCGAAGCCGTGCCGCTCGCCGCCCTGTCGCGCCGCGAGGTCGCGCATCGCCTCGCCTATGTGCCGCAGGCCGCTCCTGGCGGCTTCGCCTATGCCGCGCGCGAGGTGGTGGCGATGGGCCGCGCGGCGCGGCTGCCCTTGCTCGCAGCCCCGGGCGCGCGCGACCACGCCTTGGCCGAGGCGGCGCTCGATCGGCTGGGCATCTCCCATCTCGCGGATCGGCCGGTGACGGAGCTTTCGGGCGGCGAGCGTCAGCTCGTGCTGATCGCCCGCGCCCTGGTCCAGGATGCGCGCTGCCTGGTGCTCGACGAGCCGACGGCGAGCCTCGATTTCGGCAACCAGGCGCTGGTGCTGCGCGAGGTGCGCGCGCTCGCCGTGCGGGATGGCCTTGCCGTGCTGATGACGACGCACCACCCGGATCATGCGCTGCTGGTTGCCGATGCGGCCATGCTGCTGCACGGGGGCGCGATGGCCGGACCGATGCCGCCTGCCGATCTCATCACGCCCCCCCGTCTGCGCGCGGCCTATGGCGTGGACGCGGTGGTGGGTGCGCTGACGACACCGCAGGGCGAACGGCTGGTCTGCGCGCCGCTGGTCGCCCCGCCGTGAGCGGTCCGCGCAGCCTGACCGCGCTGGACGAGGCGACTGCGCTGTAGTTGGGGGGCATCACCTGCGTCCCGCCAAGCAGCTTGCCCCTGCCCGCTGCGTGGCCCATTCGTCGGACTGGTCCAGCCGAATGGCGCCGATCAGCCGTGTGATTGCTTTGATTGCCTCCGGCGCCCAAACATTGGGAAAGATGCCCACGACATCGGTACGTCGCTTGATCTCGCCGTTGAGGCGCTCAATGGGGTTCGTGCTGTGGATCTTGGCGCGGTCCTCGCGCGGGAAATCCATATAGGCCAGGACGTCGTGCTCGGCGGTGTCCATCAACTCGGCCAGTTTCGGTACCTTGGGCCTGAGCTGATCGGCAACGCGGCGCCATTGGGCGTGGGCTGCCCTTCTCGTGGTTCGACCGCAACCAACGCCGCGCCAAAGACTGCGAGAACCTCGCCGCCATCCAATTGATCTCCGGCGCTTGGCAAGGGCATAGGTCTTTTGAGTCAGGCTCTGAAGAGATCAACCCCAGGCGGCTGACACCGCCCAGGTCACCACCCTCCAGCACGGCCAGGTCCCAATCTTTGGCGCGGTGCCGCCTGGCAGCCGGGTTACTCCGGCTGCACGCCCGCGGCACGCAGCAGGCGCGTGTTGATCTCCACGCCATAGCGCACCAGCGCCATCACCTGCGCGCTGGTTTCGAAGCCGGTGCGGGGGACCACGCCTGTCAGTTCATTGACCCGCGTGGCGGTCTGCTGGATGGCCTGACGGAAGGCATCGCCCAGCACGGCGAGCGCGGCCGGCGGCGTGCGCCGCGGCGCCACGATCGGGAAGAACTCCTCATGAATGACGCCGGGCATGCCGGCCTGCGGCGCGCTGGGCACGTCGGGCAGTGCGGGGCTGCGCTGATCCGCCAGCACGGCCAGCGCGCGCAATGCGCCCCCGCGCACCTGCCCGATCGCGGACGCCATGGTCGGTGTGCCGAACTGCGCCTCACCCGTCAGCAGTGCTGCGACGCTGGGTCCGCCGCCGCGGTAGTGCACGGTCTCGGCCTCCACGTTCATGCGCGCCATCAGCACCAGGCCGCCGATATGCGGGCCGCTGCCCGGACCGGCCGAGGAGTAGTTCAGCCGGCGCGGATTGGCGCGCAGCAGCGCGATGAATTCCTGCGCCGTGCGCGCTGGCACGGACGGATTGACCACCAGCAGATGCGGCGAGAAGCCGGCCACCGCCACGCCGTCAAAATCGCCCAGCGTATCGTAGGGCATGTTCGCGACGACCGCGGGCAGCGTGGCGAGCGAACTGTTGATCAGCAGCGTGTAGCCATCGGCCGGCGCCCGCGCGACCGCCTCGCTGCCGATGATGCTGCCGGCACCGGCGCGGTTCTCAATGACGACCGGCTGGCCGAGGATCTGGCTGGCGGGCTCGGCGATGATGCGCCCGAGGATATCGTTGGAACCGCCAGGTGCGGCGGCCACGACCAGGCGCACCGGCCGGGTGGGCCGCCAGGCTGCGCTGCCCTGGGCTTGCACCAGTGCCGGCAGCGCGAGGCCACCGAGGGCAAGAGCCATGGTTGTGCGGCGATGGAACTTCATGGACGTCTCCCTTGTGCTGGTCCTTGCTGGACCATTGTGCGGGGTATCGAAGCAGAAGAAGCCGGCCTTGCCCATGGCCATGCTTTAGGCGGCGGTCCGCCCTCCAATGCCGCGCTTCGCGGCCCGGCCGATCCGCTCGAGATGCCGGCGCATGGCCTGCGCGGCCGCCTCCGGGTCGCGCGCTGCGACAGCGGTGGCGATGTGTCTGTGATCGAGCCAGGACCTGCGCATGGCGCCCGGTGCGGCGAGGGCCTGGTGGCTGAGCGCCGCAGACTGGCCATAGGCCTCGGCCAGCAGGGCCGCGAGCAGGCGGTTGCCGCCGGCGCGCTGCAGCGTCGCATGGAACTCCGCGCCCGCGATGTGGAAGGCGGCCGGGTCGTCCAGCGCGCGGCCCTGGGCCGCTGCCAGTTCCAGCAGCCGCGCGCGTGCTGCCGCGCTGGCATTGCGCGCCGCATCGCGGGCGGCTGCGACCTCGAGCAGCAGTCGCGCGCCGTGCACCTCGTCGAAGCTGTAGCGGGCGGCAACCGCCGGCCGGGTGAACCAGCTGGCGGCGGGCAGCACGCGCGAACGCGCCCCCTGTGCGACCTCGACCAGGCCACGCGCTGCCAGCGTCTGGATCGCCCCGCGCACCGTCTCGCGGCTGACGTCGAGCTGGGCTGCAAGCTCGCGCTCGCCTGGCAACTCGTCATCCGGGCGCAGCAGGCCGGACATGATCATGCCGGCCAGCCGGTCGGCGATCTGCTCGCGCACCGTGCGTCTCGATACGGCTGACTGCAGCAGGGCCAGGTCATCGCGCATGGCCCGCAGCGTATCAGCGTGCCGTGAGCCAGGTCTACTGGTCTGGTGATCAGACCTGTTGACAAGTCTCAATCGCCTCGGGCAGATCGTCCGGTCAGACACCCCGCGGAGACATCCACCATGACGCGACGCGCATCGTCACTGTCCGGCGGAACCGCCGCATGACGCCCCGCCTTGCCCTCGTGCTCGGTGATCCTGCCGGGATCGGACCGGAGATCATGGCCCGGGTGCTGGCCGAGCAGGCCAATCGCGACAAGGCCGCGTTGCTGCTGGTGGCGGACCCGGACGAGTTGGCGGAAGGGATGCGCATCGCAGGCGTCGAACTGCCCATCACGCCGGTGAACGATCCCGCCGCGCTGGCGCCCGGCCGCATTGCGCTGCACGCGCTGCGCCGCCCCGCGCCGATCCCGCGCGCCCAGTCGAGTGCGGAAGGCGGCCAGCACGCGCTGGACACGCTGCGCACTTGCCTGGCGCTGGCACAGCAGGGTGTGGTGGACGGCATCTGCTTCGCGCCGCTCAACAAGGCCTCGCTGCACATGGCGCAGATGGGCCATCCGGATGAGCTGCACTGGTTTGCCGAAGTGCTGGGCCACCAGGGCGCGCATAGCGAGTTCAACGTGCTCGACGGGCTCTGGACCTGCCGCGTCACCAGCCATGTCGCGCTGCGCGACGTGGCGGAGCTCATCACGCCGGAGAAGGTGATCGGCGCGGTGGCGCTGATCCGCAACGCGCTGATCCAGGCAGGGATCGAGCAGCCGCGCATCGCGGTCTGCGGCCTCAACCCGCATAATGGCGACAATGGCGCCTTCGGCCGCGAGGAGATTGAGATCATCGGCCCTGCGCTGGAAGAAGCGCGCCGCCGCGGCCTGCCCTGCGAAGGCCCCTATCCGGCCGATACCATCTTCCTGCGCGCCCAGCCCAAGGCGGATGGCACGCGCGATGTGGATGCGATCGTCACCATGTATCACGACCAGGGGCAGATCGCGATGAAGCTGATGGGCTTCTGGCGCGGCATCACGGTGGCCGGCGGCGTTCCCGTCCCGATCGCGACCTGCGCGCATGGCACGGGCTTCGACATCCAGGGCAAGGGCATCGCGCGCGTTGGCGCGCTGCAGGCCGCCTTCGACCTCGCTTGCACGATGGGCGCGCGGCGCCGCGCACAGGGCTGACGCGCAATGTCCACGAAGAAGCCGCTCCGCAGCCAGGCCTGGTTCGGCCGGCAGGACAAGATGGGGTTCTACTACCGGTCCTTCCTGAAGAATCACGGCACGCCGCAGGACCAGTTCGATGGCCGCCCCGTCATCGGCATCTGCAACACCTGGTCCGAGCTCACGCCCTGCAACGCGCATTTCCGCGACCTGGCGCGGCATGTGCGCGATGGGGTGCTGGAAGCGGGCGGCTATCCGCTGGAATTCCCTGTCTCCTCGCTCGGCGAGGTGACAATGCGGCCGACTGCGATGTTGTATCGCAACCTCGCGGCGATGGATGTGGAAGAAGCGTTGCGCGCCCATCCGCTGGATGGCTGCGTGCTGCTGATGGGCTGCGACAAGACCACGCCCGCGCTGGTGATGGGCGCGGCTTCCGTGGATTTGCCGACCATCGGTGTCTCGGGCGGGCCGCAGCTGCGCGGGGTCTATCGCGGGCAGATCATCGGGTCTGGCACCAACATCATCTCCATGAGCGAGCAGCTGCGCGCCGGCGAGGTGACGCTCGAGGAATTCCACGAGGCGGAAGCGGGCATGAACCGCTCTGCCGGCTCCTGCATGACGATGGGCACGGCCTCCACCATGGCGTCCCTGGTGGAGTCGATGGGCCTCGGCCTGCCGATGAACGCTGCCATCCCCGCGGCCGATGCACGGCGCAACCAGCTGGCGCGGATGGCCGGCCGGCGCATCGTGCAGATGGTCCATGAGGATCTGACGATCTCGAAGATCCTGACGCGCGCGGCCTTCGAGAACGGGGTGCGCGCGCTGGGCGCGATTGGCGGCTCCACCAATGCCGTGGTGCATCTGATCGCGGTTGCGCGGCGGCTCGGCGTGCCCTTCACATTGGATGACCTCGACGCGCTTGGGCGCGGCATCCCGTGTCTGGTGGATCTGATGCCGTCGGGCCGCTTCCTGATGGAGGATTTCTTCGAGGCCGGCGGCCTGCCGGTGGTGCTGCGGGCGCTGGGGGAAGCCGGGAAGCTGAACCGCGACACGATCACCGCGAACGGCAAGCCGATCTGGGAGAATGTGCAGGACGCGCGCTGCTGGCGCCCGGATGTCATCACGCCCTGGGACACGCCCTTCAAGCCCGAGGGCGGCATGGCGGTGCTGCGCGGCAACCTCTGCCCGGATGGCGCGGTGATCAAGGTCTCCGCCGCCTCGCCCAATCTGATGCGCCACACCGGCCGCGCCGTGGTCTTCGAGACGATCGAGGAGCTACACGCCCGCAAGGACGACCCCGCTCTCGATATCGATGCGGATTGCATCATGGTGCTGAAGAATTGCGGCCCGAAAGGCTATCCGGGCATGGCGGAGGTCGGGAACATGCCAATCCAGGCCAAGCTGCTGAAGCAGGGCGTGCGCGACATGATCCGCATCAGCGATGCGCGTATGTCGGGCACCGCCTATGGCACGGTGGTGCTGCATGTGGCGCCCGAAGCCGCGGCCGGTGGGCCGCTGGCGCTGGTGCAGAATGGCGACCTGATCACGCTCGATGTCGCCGCGCGCAGCCTGCACCTGCATGTGGATGAGGCCGAGATGGCCGCCCGCCGCGCCGCCTGGACGCCGCCCGCGCCGCACGCCACGCGCGGCTATGTGAAGATGTATCTGGACCACGTCACCCAGGCGAATGAGGGCGCCGACCTCGACTTCCTCGTCGGCTCCTCCGGCGCGCCGGTGCCGCGCGACAACCACTGAGGACACAGACATGCCGCAACCCTATCGCGGGGTCTTCCCGGTCGTCCCGACCATCTTCGACGTCAATGGCGCGCTGGACCTCGAAGGTCAGAAACGCGCCATCGACTTCATGATCGATGCCGGCTCCGAGGGGCTCTGCATCCTGGCAAATTTCTCCGAGCAATTCGTGCTGACGGATGACGACCGCGACCGCGTGATGGATGTGGCGCTAGCGCATGTGGCTGGCCGCGTGCCGGTGATCGTCACGACGACGCATTTCGCCACCCATATCTGCGCCGAGCGCAGCCGCCGCGCGCAGGACGCCGGCGCGGCGATGGTGATGATCATGCCGCCCTATCACGGCGCCACCATCCGCGTGGGCGAGGCCGGCATCTACGAGTTCTTCCGTCGCGTCTCGGATGCGATCTCCATCCCCATCATGATCCAGGATGCGCCGGTGTCCGGCACGACGCTGTCCGCACCCTTCCTGGCGCGCATGGCGCGTGAGATCGCCAACGTCTCCTACTTCAAGATCGAGGTGCCGCAGGCCGCGGCGAAGCTGCGCGATCTGATCGCGCTTGGCGGCGATGCGATCATCGGCCCCTGGGACGGGGAGGAGGCGATCACGCTGATGGCCGATCTCGATGCCGGCGCGACCGGCTCGATGACCGGCGGCGGTTTCCCGGACGGCATCCGCCAGATCACCGATGCCTGGTTCGCCGGCGACCGCATGGGGGCGATGGACGCCTATGGCCGCTGGCTGCCGCTGATCAACTACGAGAACCGGCAATGTGGCTTGCTGGCCGCGAAGGCGCTGATGGAGGAAGGCGGGGTCATCCGCTGCGGCGCACCCCGCGCCCCGATCGCGCCGCTGCACCCCGCGACCCGCGCCGGGTTGATCGAGGTCGCGCGACGGCTCGATCCGGTTGTGCTGCGCTGGGGCCGCTGACGCGGCTTGCGCGCAGCGCCCTGGCTGACCCTGTGCTCTTTCCAGGGCAGCAGGCGGCCATGACGGCGCGATCCTTGCCGGGGCACGACATGTTTACGAAATACAAAGTGGTTTGTGCCTTTTTCTGACCGATGGCGACGGTCGAACAGCTCGCGGCACACACAATCCTGGGCGTCGAAGGCGGAGACGCTGACGCCTCGGCCCATGATCCGCTGGCGGGCCAGCGGCCCCTCGCGGCTGGCACGGCGCGGCTGCAGGATGGCGCCGCCGGCGAAGCCACGGCCAACAGTACATCCAAACTGGTTGCCTTCGCTCGCGAGAGCGGGGCGGTCGATGCCGGCGCGATGCGGCTCGCCGGAGCATCGCCGCCGGCGCAAATCGGCATCAAGACCGAGCCTGACGCGCAGCCCCCTGGCCTGACGCCGCGTGCAGAGCCCGTGCCCGCGCGCCCAGCCCCCGCTGAGGGCGCTCTGACGGCGGAGGGCGCGGCGGCCATCATCGCACGGCAGGCCAGCCTCGATCAGATCGCGCCGACATCGGTGCAGCAGGCTGCGGCAAGCCCGCCCGAGCCTGATCTTCCCGGGACTGGCGAACAGACCGCGGAACAGATGGTGTCGGCCGCCGTCGATCCATCGCTCGCTGCCGTCAACGCAGGGACGCCCCCTGGGTCGAGGGCGGTGGCGCGCGCGGCCGATAGCGTGGCCACCACTATCGAGCGCCCGCCGCCGGGCATGGACACGGATGAGCCGGAGGCGCCGAGCGCCATCGCGGTGACCGGCGGCAGTATCGCCGAAGACGCGGGCGCGGGGGCTGTGGTCGCCACCCTGGCCGCGCAGGACCCCGATGCCGGCGATACGCATAGCTACGCCATCCTCGGCGGCTCGGCGTTGTTCGAGATCGTCGGCAATGAGCTACGGCTGCGCGCGGGTGCCAGCCTCGACCACGAGACTGCGCCGAGCCACAGCCTCACCCTCCGCGCCACCGACAGTACCGGCCTCACCGTCGACCAGGTGCTGACCATCACAGTCGCCGACACGGCCGAGGCGCCGAGCGCCATCGCGGTGACCGGCGGCAGCATCGCCGAAGACGACGCCGCTGGCACGGTCATCGCCACCCTGGCTGCGCAGGACCCTGATGCCGGTGACACGCACAGCTACGCGATCCTCGGCGGCTCCGTCCTGTTCGAGATCGTCGGCGACGAACTGCGCCTGCGCGCGGGTGCCAGCCTCGACCACGAGACCGCGCCGAGCCACAGCCTCACCCTCCGCGCCACCGACAGCACGGGCCTCACCGTCGACCACACGCGGACCATCACCGCCGCCGACGCCGCCGGGGCACCCACCGCCATCGTGGTCACCGGCGGC
>JAIXVH010000197.1 GCA_027483125.1 Acetobacteraceae bacterium
ATCCGAGGCGCCGTCGAAATCGCCGCGCGCGAGCGAGCCGAACAGCAGCACCCGCGCATCCGGCGCGATAGCCGCGAGGCCTATGCGCAGCGCGCCGATCAGCCGTTCGCGCAGGGCGGCGCGGTGCCGCGCGGCGGGGCTCATCTGCCCGGTGCCGGCGCCATGACCGGCCCGCGTCAGACCAGCACCCCCTTCTCCCGCAGCACCGCCTCGCCACGCCGGAACGCGGCCGCCATCTGTTCCGCGGGCATCGCGCCACTGAACAGCACATGCTTCTCCAGCGCGAAGGTCGGCACGCCGGAAATACCCATCTGGCGGAAGCCGGCATCGGTGGCGCGCACGGCCTCGGCATCCGTCTCGCCCGCCAGGTATTCGGCCGCGTCCGCGACACCATGCGCGAGACCAATGCGCGCCAGCACGGCGGCATCGCCGATATCCTCGCCATCCTGGAAATAGGCCTGGAAGATCGCCTCCTTCACCGCGGCCTGCGCGCCATGCGCGGCAGCGCGCTGGATCAGCCGGTGCGCCGCCAGCGTGTTGGGCGTGCGCTGTTGCCGCTCCAGATGGAACTCCAAACCGGCCGCGGCGGCCGCCGCGGTCACCTGCGCATCCAATTCGCGGGAGCGCTCGATGCTGCCGAATTTCGCCGCGCGATATTCCGCGCGGGCGACCCCTTCGGCCGGCATGTCCGGGTTCAGCTGGTAGGGGTGGTAGCGCAGCTCGACCTCCCAACCCAGCTCGGCCAAGGCGCCTTCCAGGTTGCGCTTGCCGATCCAGCACCAGGGGCAGATCGCGTCGGAGACGATGTCGATGCGGTATGTCATGATCGCTTTCTGCCACGGATCAGGCGCGCGATTCCATCTCTCGCAGCGCGGTTTTCAGCACCTTGCCGTAGTTGTTCTTGGGCAGCTCCGCCACGAACCGGTAGTGCTTGGGCCGCTTGAACCGCGCGATGCGCTCCAGGCAATGTGCATCCAGTGCCGCGGCGGTGACGGGCGCGCGCGCCACCACATAGGCCACCACCACCTCGCCCCATTCGGCATCCGGCCGGCCGATCACCGAGACCTCCGCGACATCCGGGTGCGTCAGCAGCGCCTCCTCCACCTCACGCGGGTAGATGTTGGTGCCGCCGCTGATCACCAGGTCCTTGCTGCGGTCCAGCAGTGTGAGAAACCCATCGGCATCCATCCGGCCCACATCACCGGTATACAGCCAGCCATCGCGGATGGTGCGCGCGGTGGCGTCCGGGTCCTGCCAATAGCCTTCCATCACGATGTCGCCACGCGCGCAGACCTCACCGCTTTCGCCCGGCGCCAACGCCTGTCCATCGGCATCGCGGATCGAGACCTCCGCCATGCATTGCGCATGGCCCACCGATGCCAGGCGTTCGCGCCAGCGCGGCGCCGCGCGGTCATTGATGATGGCCGATGGCAGCGCGGTGATGGTCATCGGCGCCTCACCCTGGCCGTAGATCTGCGCGAAATGCGGCCCGATCACCGCGAGCGCTTCCTCGATATCCGCCAGATACATCGGCCCGCCGCCATAGATGATGGTGCCCAGGCCCTGGGCGCGCAGCCCCGCGCGCTTCGCGTGATCGACCAGCCGCTTGACCATGGTGGGTGCCGCGAAGAACGAGGCGCGCCGCCAATGCGCGGCCAGCGCGAACACCTCCGCCGCATCGAAGCCGCCCGATTCCGGCACCACGTTCAGCGCGCCCTGCATCACGAAGGGCAGGTGGTACAGCCCACCGCCATGCGACAGCGGCGCGGGGTGCAGCATGACATCGCCCACGCCCACCGCCGCGATATTGGCCAGGTAGCCCGCCGTCGCCCATTGCAGCTGGCGTGAGGCCAGCACCACGCCCTTCGGTCTTCCTGTGGTGCCGCTGGTGTAGAACAGCCAGGCGGGATCGGTGACGCCACGCGCCTGCACCGGCAGCGCATCGCCCGCACCCGCATCCGGGTGCAGCGCGCAGGCCACACCGGCCTCGCGCAGCGCATCGCCATCATCGGTGAAGCACAGCGCCGCGCCGGCATGGCCGATGATCCAGGCGGCCTCGCGCGCATGCAGTTTCGCGTTGATCGGCACCGCGCAGCAGCCCGCCCACCAGGCGCCCCAGAGCAATTCCAGATAGCGCGGGTGGTTGCTCATGAAGAGCGCCACGCGATCGCCCGGCGCCAGCCCTTGCGCGCGCAGCCAACCGGCCACCGATGCCGCGCGCGCGGCGAAGGTGGCGTAGTCCGACACCAGCCGCGTGCCATGCGCGAGCGCCGGCCGCGCCGGGTGCTGCCGCGCCGCGCGGTCAAGCCAGAAGGCCAGGTTCATCACATTTCCTCCGGCGGGCAGCCTGCCGCGCGGCTGGCCGTGGTCAAGCCGGCATGCGCGCGTTAGCCTGCCGCCATGTGCATCCTTTGCGCCGCGGCCGGCACCTTCCGCGCGGATGACCCGACACCGCAATACTCGGGCGGCACGCCGGGCGCCGGCGGTCCTGGCGGCGATGCGCTCGCCGCCCTGCTGGCCACCACGGAGCAGCTGACCGCGCGGTGGAATTTCCCGGCCGCGATCGGCACGCCGATCAGCGCGCCTGGCGGCATGGGCACGGCTGCCGCGGTCAGTTTCGGCTTTCTCGACGCGCAGCCGGTGGAGTGGAGTGTCAGCAATTTCCAGCCGCTGACCTCGGCGCAGCAGCAGGGCATGCGCGACGCGCTCACCGCCTGGGCGGATGTGGCCTGCATCACCTTCACCGAGACCACGGGCGCCAGCGCCGATATCCGCATCGGCCGCTCGGACCAGGGTGGTTCGGCGGGTTTCGCCTATTACCCGTCCTTCGGCTACAGCTTCATCGGCCAGACCGTCACCAGCGTCACCGCCTCCGCGCTAGGCGGAGACATCGTGCTGTCCAATGGCAGCGGCAGTCTCGACATGTCGGTCGGCAGCGCGGGCTATGCGGTTGCGCTGCACGAGGCCGGGCACGCGCTCGGGCTCAAGCACCCCTTCGAAGGGCCGACCACGCTCTCGGGGCCCGAGAATACCACGCGCTACACCGTCATGGCCTATGACGCGCCGGCCAATGCCGGGATGGTCACGGTCAGCGGCAACTCGACCAGCTATTCCTGGATCACATCCAGCATCGCCCCGCGCACGCCGATGCTCTACGACATCTGGGCCGCGCAGCAGCTCTACGGCGCCAACACAGCGACGCGCGCGGGTGACAGCGTCTATTCCTGGGGCGTCAGCG
>JAIXVH010000223.1 GCA_027483125.1 Acetobacteraceae bacterium
CATCAGCAGCAGCAGCGCCATGATGGCCAGCGCCACCGCCACGCGCGCCGCGGGCATGCTGTGCGTCTGCGCCGAGAAATCATCGGGCACCGGCAAGGGGGGCGAACCGGGCAGCCAGGGTTGGCGCATGCGTGCCTCCGCTCAGAAGTGGAAATAGATGAAGGGGGCGACGCCGGAGGGACCCAGCGTCAGGATCACCACCAGCGCCAGGCCGAAGGCCAGGCCCAGCGCGGGCGCGGGCCAGGGGGCGAGACGCGCCTCCAGGCTTTCCGTCCAGCGCGGCGGCAGGGCGTGCAGCGCGAGCGCCACCGCGATGATCGCCACCAGCCAGCCCAGCGCGCGTTCGGTCGGCTGCTCCCAGCGCGTCAGCGCCTCCAGCATGCCCATCGCGGTCGTCATGTCGCCGGCGCGGAACAGCACCCAGCCCAGGCAGACGATGTGGAAGGTGACCAGGATGCCGACCCAGCGCCGCCAGGCGGGCGCGTCCGGGCGCGGGATCAGGCCGAGCGCGCGCTCGATCACCAGCACCGCGCCATGCAGCGCGCCCCAGAGCAGGAAGGTCCAGGCCGCGCCATGCCAAATGCCCGAGAGCACCATGGCGAGAAACGCATTGCGCGCTGTCAGCAGCTTGCCGTGCTGGTTGCCGCCCAAGGGCTTGTAGACATAGTCGCGGAACCAGAAGGACAGGCTGATATGCCAGCGCTGCCAGAAATCCCGCAGCGAGGTGGCGCGATAGGGTTGGTCGAAATTGCGCGGAAAATGATAGCCGAGCAGGGCCGCCACGCCGATCGCCATGTCCGAATAGGCGGAGAAATCGCAGTAGATCTGCGCGGCATAGCCATAGATCGCCAGCAGCGCCTCGGTGGCGGACAGGGCGGAAGGGTCGCGGAAGGCGGGGTCCACCAATTCGGTGGCCAGCGTGTTGGCGAGCCATAATTTCTTGGCCAATCCCCCCAGGATCAGCAGCCCCGCCATGATGAAGGGCACCATGCGCGGATCGGGGCGGGCCGCGAGCTGCGGCAGGAAATGCGCCGCGCGCACGATGGGGCCTGCGGCCAGATGCGGGAAGAAGCCCAGATAGAGCACCACGTTCAAGGGCGCGCGCTCGGCCGCGGTGTCGCGGCGCGAGACGTCGATCATGTAGGAAATCGCCTGGAAGCAGTAGAAGGAAATGCCCACCGGCAGCACCAGGCCCAGCAGCGATGGCGCCTCCATCCCGAAGGCCAAAGCGAAGCGGCCGGCGACTTCCTCCAGGAAGAAATCCGCGTATTTGAACAGGCCGAGGGTCGCCAGCACGCCGGCCACGCCCAGCCAGAGCAGCTTGCCGCCGCGCCCCTCCACCAGCCGCCCAATGCCCCAGGCCCAGACGCCCACGCCCAGCAACAGCAGGCAGAGCTGCACATCCCACCAGGCATAGAAGGCCAGTGACGCCGCCAGCAGCCACAACCGGTTGGCCAGCGGCCAGCGGTTCAGCGCCCAATGGCCCGCGAAGACCAGCAGGAAGAAGATCGCGAAGACGCCGGTCGGGAACAGCATGCGGGCCTATTCTGCGCGGGGTTTGGCCGCGCCGCCATCAGGCCATGGCCGAGCTGCCGGTCAGATAGGTGAAAAATCGCTCCGCCGTCAGGCGATAGCCCTCGGTGGTGAAGTGGATATGGTCATCCTGCACCAGGCGCGGGCTGGCGCGGGTGGCGGCGTTCAGGCCGCAGACCCCACCGGTGATGCTGCCCCAGTCCCAGAAGCCGATATTCTCCGCCCGCGCCACGGCGCGCTGGGCGGCGCGCACGTCATCCAGGCCCGGCAGCGGCGACCAGGCGGCACAGCCCTGGCCGCGCCCGGCGCGGCGCGCGGCATCGGGCGCGCCCATCAGCACCACGCCCGCGCCGGGCGCCATGTGGCGGATGGTGCGCACGCGTTCGGTCAGCTGCGCGGCATAGGCATCGCGCGTGATGCGCGGGCTCACCGCCTCATTGGTGCCGAAGGCCAGCACCACCAGCGAGGGGTTGCGATGGGACAATGCGGTCCGCAGCATGGTCGGATCGAGGTTGGCGAGCATGTCGATGGTCGCGCCATTCAGGCCGAAACCCTCGACCAGCACGCCCGGGCCGCGGCGCTCCATGCCCCAGCCCAGCAATTCCACCGGGCCATCGCCCAGCAATTCCAGCGTCACCTCGCGGTGGCGGCCGGGCGGCTGAAAGACCAGCGGATAGGCCCGTGTGGTGTTGCTGCTGGTGGGCAGCGCCGGCCCGCTTTCGCCATCGACGAGCAGCCGGAAGCGGCCGGCGCCTGGCTGCATCAGGAATTCCAGCCGGAAGGTGTCGAAGCCGTCGCTCTCCGTGCTGCGCAGGGTGATGCTGCTGCCCGCGCCCTCACCACGCAGGCGATAGCCCGAGATGCTGAAGGCGCCCGGCACGCGCAGGGCGGAACTGCCGTTCCACTGGCCCTGCTGCACGGCCTGGACCAGCGCCGGGCGGGTGAAGCGCGGCCCGGTTCCCGGCGGCAGGATGCCGGGGCCCACGGCGCCATAGCGCGACTGGAACAATTCCCGCAGCCGCGGCACCAGCGCGGGGGATGCGGTGTGGCTGTCGCCGAACTGGATGATGCTGATGGGCTCGCGCCGTTGGCGGCGCTGCAATTCGGTCAGCCCGCGGCGCAGCGGTGTCAGTGGATCGCCGGTCCAGGCGGCCTGCTGGATGGGTTCGGGCGCCACGGCGCGCGCGGGGTCCCAGGCGGCCATGTCGCGCAGCGAGCGGAAGCTGCCCGCCATGCTGCCAGCATTGGCATCGCCCCGCTGGCAGCCAGCGAGACCAAGACCCAGGGCAGTGACGAAGGCGCGGCGGGCGATACTTGGCGCAACACAAGTTTTTGTTGCTGTCGCGGCCCCGGCCATTGATGGCGTGCGGTGCATCATGTTCAATCCTTCGTGGTGGTAGTGGCGACGCGCTCGCTTGTCCAGCGTTTGGTGATGGCGCCTGAAGGGTTGCGGGATATGGCCTTGATTAAGCGACGAATTATCCCTCTGCTCGGGCCAGCGGTCTGGGTGGCGCAGGCGCATGCGGAAGCCCCTGTCGTTGCGGAAGCGACCGAAACCCCCGCGGCGCCGCCCGCACCGCCTGGGCCAGAATTGCCGAGCAGGGTTAACATTCAGTTCTTCGGGGACAGCCTGGCCCAAGGCCTGTGGCTGACCACCCACCCCCTGCTGCGCCGGCGCGAAGACCTGCGCGCCTTGAACGGCACCCGCCACGCCACCGGCCTCACCCGCTCAGACGAACATGACTGGGTGGCCACCGTGCAGCAGACCCGCGCGCGCGAAGCCGCCCAGGTGGTCATTGTCTGGATCGGCGCCAATGACTTCCGCCCCTTCGTGGACCGCACCGCCCGCGCCCGCTTCCAGTTCGGCACGCCCGAATTCTTCGAGGCCTATCGCCGCACGGTGGAAACCATCACCCGCGCCTCGGTCAGCACGCGCGGCCAGGTGGCCTGGCTCGGCCTGCCCAATATGCGCGACGGGCAATTCGCCGCCGCCGCCCGCCGCCTGAACGATAGCATCCAGGCCGGCACCGAGGCCGGGGGCGGCCAATACGTCTCCACCTGGGAAGCCACCAGCGACGAGGCCGGGCGCTTCCGCACCTCCATCGCCGATGCCGAACGCCGCGAACGCCGCCTGCGCGCCGATGACGGCGTGCATTTCTCCGACCTGGGATACCGGCTGATGGCCCGCCTGGCCTTCGACCGCCTGGCCGCGACCCGGCCGGAACTGGCGAGCTTCATGCGCGCTGCTCAAGACGCAGTCGGGGCGTGATGTCAGGACGTTTATCCTAACACATCGCCGCGCGTCAACCTCTTTCCATGCGCGCGCGGACAGTCCATGTGTCCCTGGTCCAAGAACCGGGAGCACACCCATGATCACCCGCCGCATCGCTTTGGCCGCAACCCTGGCGACGCCTGGCCTGGCACTCGCGCAATCGCAATGGCCCGACCGCCCCGTGCGCGTCATCGTGCCCTGGCCGCCCGGCGGCTCCACCGATGTGCTCGCGCGCATCCTGGCCGATGAAATGTCCCGCCGCCTCGGCCAGCCCTTCCTGATCGAGAACCGCCCCGGCGCCGGCGGCAATATCGGCGCCGATGCGATCGC
>JAIXVH010000225.1 GCA_027483125.1 Acetobacteraceae bacterium
CCGCCAGTTTGTCAGCAGCCTGCTAGCTCTTTGTTTCGCCGCATTTTCCGAGTCGCTGCGCGATTCCGCTTCGCTTGAAAATGCTCTATCCGGCGCAGCCGATCGTCACAAAGTTCAGCAGATCAGCAGCCGGGATGCTGGGTGTGCGCCGATCCGGCGGCAGGCTCTCGGTGGCCACGCGCCATTGCCGGCGCTCACCGCGGCCGATGGAAAACACCGGCACACGCTGCACTGTGATGTCGGGGAGCATGTCGCTCGGGATATCGAGCGTGACCGTCACGGTCGGGCGGCGATCTGGCGCAGCCCCGGTATAGGCAAACACCAGGTCGTAGCGGGCCGGATTGCCGGGCTGAAGGCTGGCATCGACCCGGATGCTGCCATCGCAAAACCTGCGGCTCGGCTGGGCATGCGCGCCAGCCCAGGGCAGGGCTGTGAGCAGCAGCGCGGCGGCAAGCAGGAGATGCGGCATGATGGCTCCGGGACATGCACGATGACGCACGGAGAATGCCGTCATGGCCAGCTGACGGCCATGGACGCGGCGCTATTCGCGGCGTCCATCGCGGTGCTGATCAGCCGACGCCCAGCAGCTCCACATCGAAAATCAGCGTCGCATTCGGCGGGATCACGCCGCCGGCGCCGCGCGCGCCATAGCCCTTTTCCGACGGGATCACCAAGGTGCGCGCGCCGCCCACCTTCATGCCCGCGAAGCCCTCATCCCAGCCGGCGATGACCATGCCGACGCCGAGCTGGAACTGGAAGGGCTGGCCGCGATCCTTGCTGCTGTCGAATTTGCGGCCCTTCTTGTCGGGCGCGGATTCATCATACAGCCAGCCCGTGTAGTGCACGGTGATCATCTGGCCCTGCATGGCCTCGGCGCCGGTGCCGATGGTGGTGTCGGTCATGTGTGTCTCCTTGCGGGAGCGTAGAGCATATCGCTCCCGCCGGAACCAGCCTGCTGCTGAGAGTGGGATTCAGCCTTCTGGTCGATCCCGCCTCAACGCATCGCGCTCTACGCCGCGGCTTCCACCATCACCAGCTCGGCCTCGTCATCGGCGGTGATGCGGATTTCCGCCTCGTCGCGGATCGCGGCACCATCGCGCAGGTTCAGCACCTGGCCGTTGACGGAGACAGAGCCGCGCGCCGCCACCAGATAGGCCACGCGGCCCGCCGGCAAAGCGTGGGTCAGTTCCTGCCCCTTGGCCAGGGTCGCGGCCATCACCGCGGCATCGGCGTTGATGGGCAGGGCATCCGTGTCACCCTCACGGCCGCTGGCCAGCACTTCGAACCGCGCATCGCGCCCGGCCTTGGGGAAGGATTTGGCGCCCCAATTGGGTGCCGCGCCCTGGCGATCGGGGATGATCCAGATCTGGAAGATCTTCGTCACCTCGGATTCCAGATTGTACTCGCTATGCACCACGCCGGTGCCGGCGGACATGATCTGCACATCCCCGGCCTCGGTGCGGCCTTCATTGCCCATATTGTCCTTGTGGGTGATGGCGCCCTGGCGGACATAGGTGATGATTTCCATGTCGCGATGCGGGTGCGGGTCGAAGCCGGTGCCGGGCGCGATCTCGTCATCATTCCAGACGCGCAGCGCACCCCAATTGACGCGCGAGGCATCGCGGTAATGCCCGAAGCTGAAATGGTGCTTCGCCTTCAGCCAGCCGAAATCGGCGCCGCCGAGGGAGTTGAAGGGGCGGATATCGATCATGTTCGTGATCCCATGGGCCGGTTTGTGGCCCGATGGCGCGCTGATAGCGCAGCGGACGTGCCGGGCGCCATGCGGCGCCGCGCATCACCACCATTCAGGCGCGTGATGGCAGCGCAATGCGCCAGCGCAGCGCCTGTGCCCCACCATAGGCCACCGGCTTGGCGAAGCGTTCCACCAGCACGCCGCCATTGCGCGTGATGACACCATGCGAGGCGGTGTTGTCCGTATCCGTGGTCAGTTCCACATGCGGCAGGCCCTGTTCGCGCGCATGTTCCAGCAGCAGCGCCAGGCCGCGTGTGGCGATGCCCTCGCCGCGCCGCCAGGGCACCACCGCATAGCCGATATGGCCCAGCACATGCGCGGGCAGCGCCGCCGTCCCCGCCTGCCAGCGCAACGCCATGAAGCCCAGGAATTCCCTGTCCCACAGCCAGTGCTGCATGCCGGGCAGACGGGGCGCCTGGCTGCCATCGGGCAGGCGGATGGGCGGGCCGCTGCCGGCGGGGTTGTGCAGCGATGCCAGGAAGGCATCGGCATCGCGGGCGATGGCCGCGCGATGCTGGGCGGCGATGCGTTCGCCGTCGATGTTGCTCGGCAGAAAACCCCGGTCCAGCGCCGCGAGATAGCCGGGCAGCAGCGCCTGGGCGGGTCGCAGCAGCCTCACCTGCACATCAGGATCGGAATGTCGCTGTTCTCCAGCACATGCCGCGTCACCCCGCCCAGGATCAGCTGCCGGATGCGCGAATGGCTATAGGCCCCCATCGTCAGCAGATCGGCGTTGAAATCCCGCGCCGCCCCCAGCAACCCCGCGCCGACATCCTTGGTCACCGGCTTGAACTGCACTGCCTCCGCCGGCACGCCGTGCCACCGCAGGTAGGACATGATGCCCTCCACCTTCGGCCCGCGGCGCTGGTATTCATCGGCGTAGAGCACGCGCCGCGCCTCGGTCTGGTGCAGCCAGGGCAGGGCGGCGGCCATGGCGGCGGCACTCTCCGCCGTGCCGTTCCAGGCGCAGCAGATGCGCGTGCCGATGCTCTCCGGCACCTTGGGCGGCGCGATCAGCACCGGCCGGCCGCTGTCGAACAGCACCGCATGCAGCGCGTCGGAGGATGACGCATCATCATCCGCCTCCGGGTGCGGGACCACGGCCATGTCGTAGAGGCGCGATTGCTGCGCCACCACATCCTCCTCGCGGCCCGCGATGGATTCGAAGGAGAGGGTGACACCATCCGCCTTCTCCGCCGCCTCGGCCGAACTGGCCAGCGTGATATCACCCAGCCCGCCGGCGAATGTGTCGAACAGCGCCCGCACGCGGCCGGCGCGTTCGCCGGATTCACGTTCGGTCGCGGCCATCATCTCCTCGATCATGGCGCCGGACAGGCCCTCGCCCGCCAGCGGCGCCACATCGCGCGCATCCACCCGCACATGCAGGCAATGGATGTGGCTGTTCCAGACCCGCGCCGCCATCAACGCGGTGGCAAGGGCGGCCTCACCGGCCTTGGTGCCGGTCAGCGGCACCAGCAATCTGCGGAATGCCATTGGCTTGTCTCCCTCTCGAACCTGCGGGCAGTTATGGCGAAACCGATGGCGGCAAGTCCAGCATTGCGCGCAGCTGCTGCAAGGCGCTGGCCTCGGCATGCAAGCGCGTCCAGGTGATGCGCCCGGCATCGCGCGCGGCGGAGGCGTCGAGCACCGCCACCGTCGCATCGGATGCATCATCCCGCCGGGCGGCGATGCGCGCGCGCAGCACCTCCAGCGGCGCTTCCAGCCAGATCCCCAGGAAGCGCGGATGCAGCGCCGCGATCGCGTCGCGTTCGGCCGCACGCTGGAAGACCGCATCGGCCACCACGGCCTGGCCGGCCTCCAGCGCCACCCGCGCCATGGCGCGCTGTTCGGCCATGACGGCGGCGGCGGCCTCGGCCGTATAGGCGCTGGCGGGCAGTGCTGCTTCGGGCGCCATGCCGGCCAGGCGCTTGCGGATTTCATCGCTGCGCAACACCAGCGCGCCGGGGGCCGCGCCGATCTCGGGCGCCACCGCACGCGCCAGGGTGGATTTGCCGGTGCCTTGCAGGCCACCGATCGCGACGAGGCGCGGCGGCGCCGCATCCAGATAGGCCAGCGCGGCGCGCAGCAGGGGCAGCGCATCATCACCGCGGCGGCCGGCCACATGCGCGCGGATGAAGGCGCGCAGCGACAGC
>JAIXVH010000273.1 GCA_027483125.1 Acetobacteraceae bacterium
GCCTCAGCGCCCGGCCCGAAACCGGCGATCGCCTGGCCGCAGCCGGGGAAGTCGCAATAGGGAAAGCCGAAGCAATAGCCGAGCTCGGCGAGCCCTTCGGACAGCCTGGCGCGCGCTTCCATCACGCCGGCCATGGGTTCGACCATGGTGCATTGGCTGGTGATGGGGATCAGGAAGTCGAGTTCGCGGAAGGCCTTGGGCCAGGCGGGTTCGCCCGCCACCCGGCGCAGCAGCAAGGCCATGGCGCGTGCGCCGGCGGCGGGCATGTCCACATGCGGATAGGTGCGGAAGGGGACCAGCGCATCGGCGTGCTCCACCATGGCGCGGGTCATGTTGGCGTGCGGGTCCAGGCTTGCGGTCAGCGGCGTGTCGGGGCCGATCACGGCGCGGACGCGGCGGAGCAGTTCGCCCTCGGCATCAGGGAAGTCATCGCTGACCATGGCGCCGTGCAAATCCAGGTAGACGCCATCCAAAGGCATGGCCCGCGACAGCGCGCCCAGGATCATGCCCGCGATCCGCTCGAAGGCCTCGCGCGTGACGGGGCCGGCGGGGTTGGCGAAGGCCCAGCCCAGGGGCGCGATGGTGGCACCGGCCGCTTCGGCCTCGGCGATGGCGCCGGCGGCGGGGACGGAGATGCCGCGCAGGGCTGCGAGCATCGTCTCCGGCCATTGCAGCGTGGGGAAGCCGCCGGTCTCGACGAATTCGCGATAGCCGGTGGGGCGGGGCGCGAAGGAATGGCTTTCGTGCAGAAAGCCGCCGATGGCGATGCGCATGGTTCAGAACCCCATATCGTGACGGTAGATATCCATGATGCGCGGCGGCACGCTGGCGCTGCCTTCGCGCACCGCGCCCAGCCGCAGCGCCAGCTTCACCGAGGCGGTGTTGGCCGGCTCGATGCAGCTGACCAGCCGGGTGAAGCCCAGTTCGTCGCGCGCATGGCGGCGGATTTCGCGGGCGGCTTCGGTGGCGAAGCCCTGGCCCTGCTGCGCGGGGAAGATCGCCCAGTGGATCTCGGGCTCCGGCCAGGCTTCGGGGAACCACAGCCCGGCCTGGCCGATGATCGGCCCGCCCGCGCGCGGTGCGACCGCCCAGATGCCATAGCCGCGCAGCACCCGATGGCCGGCGTACATGGCCATGCGCCGCCAGGCATCGGCGCGGCTGCAAGGGCCGCCGATCATGCGCGAGGCATCGGACTGCCAGAAGGCGGCGTAGGGCTCGAAGTCATCGGCCTGGAATTCGCGCAGCACCAGGCGATCGGTGTGCAGGATGGGCGTCATGTGGCGGTGGCGATCACCGCATCGGCCAGCACCTTCAGCCCGGCCTCGGCCCATTCAGGCGTGATGCTCTCGGCCTCGTTGTGCGAGACCCCGCCATGGCAGGGCGTGAAGAGCATCACGGTCGGCACGCCGCGCGCGACATACACCGCATCATGCCCGATGCCGGTGGGGATGCGCCGCCAGCGCAAGCCGCGCGCGGTGGCCGCGGCCTCGCAGCGGGCGATCAGCGTGGCATCGAAGGGCGTGGGCGGGCTGAACCAGAAATCGGTGACGTCGATGCGCAAGGCCCGCGCGGCGGCGAGGCGCGCGGCCGCCTCGCGCAGCGCGGCCCCCATCGCGTCGAGTGCGACCAGATCGGCATGGCGCGTATCGACGCTGAACCACACTTCACCAGGTGCGACATTGCGCGAGGCGGGATGCACGCGGATCTGCCCCACGGTCGCGCGGCCAGGCTCGCCATCCGGTGCCCGGGTTTGCAGCGCGATATCCTCCACCGCGGCGATGAGTTGCGCGGCACCCATCATGGCGTCGCGCCGGCCGGCCATGGGGCTGCCGCCATGCGCTTCTTCGCCGGTCACGGTCACTTCGTACCAGCGTTGCGTCAGCGCATGCGTGACGACGCCGAGTTCGTGGCCGCCATCCTCCAGCAGCTTGCCCTGCTCGATATGCAATTCGAGATACGCGGCACAGCCGCGCACCCAGTCGGGCGGGGTGGTGCCGCGCGCGCCGATCGCGTCCAGCGCGTCACCGAAGCGCGTGCCCTCCGCATCGCGCGTGTCCAGCACCTGTTCGGGCGTGAAGATGCCCATGGCGGCCCCGCTGCCCATCATGGGCGGCGAGAAGCGCGCGCCTTCCTCATTGGTCCAGTTCACCAGCAGCAAGGGTGCTGCGGTGCGGGTGCCGGATTCGTGCAGGGCGCGCATGATCTCAAGGCCCGCGAGCACGCCCAGCACGCCATCGAATTTCCCGCCCGTGGGCTGGGTGTCGAGGTGGCTGCCGAAGGCGACGGGGGCGCGCGTGGGGTCGCTGCCCTCGCGCCGCAGGATCATGTTGCCGAAGACATCGACGGCGAGCGTGCAGCCGGCCTCGGCGGCCCAAGCGCCCAGCAGCGCGCGGCCCTCGCGGTCCAGTTCGGTCAAGGCCTGGCGGTTGCAGCCGCCCTTCGCGGTGGCGCCGATGCGCGCCATCTGCATCAGGCTGTCCCACAGGCGCGCGCCGGAGAGGGGGAGGTTGTTCATGCGCGCTCGACTCCACACCATTCCGCCATGGCCAATGCGATCGCCCGCGTGCAGCCATGAATGCTCTCGACACCCACGTTCTCGTCGATGCCGTGGATATCCACCGCATCCGGCCCGAACACCGCGACCGGCGTGTTCTGGTGCAGCACGAAATGCCGGCCATCCGTCAGGCCCGTGGCGGGGTATTCGCGCAAGCTGCCGCCCGTCGCCTCCGCCCAGGCGCGGCGCGAGAGCTGCGCGATCTCGGCGGATTGGTCGAAGATGCAAGGTTCCGCCATGAAGCCGCGGAAGGCGAGGTCCACCGTCGCACCACGCAGTGCCGGGTTGGTCCGCATGCGCTCCACGATGCGCTCGATATCCGCGCGCGTCTGCGCCGCCGAGTAGCCCAGCATCACGCCCACGCGCAGCCCGATGCGGCAGCGCGTGGCGACGGAACTGTTCCACTCGCCGCCCTCGATGGTGCCGAGGTTGATGTTCACCGGGTGGTTCACGCCATGGAAGGCGGCGTGGACATGTTCGGCGCGGTTGCGCTCGGCCTCGTATTCCTTGAAGGCGGCCGCGATGATGCCCGCGGCCTCGATCGCGTTCACGCCCGCCTGCATGTCGCGCACATGGGCGGGGCGGCCGCTGACGGTGATCCAGGCCCAGACCACGCCCACTTCGGCGGTGTAGATCGCCTCCACCCCGGGGCCTGGTTCGGGGATGATGACGGCGTCGCATTTCGGCAGGGCGAGGAGGCAGGCGGCGGCGCCATTGCCGGTGCATTCTTCTTCGATGACGGCGTGCATCTGCACCGGGGCTGCAGGTTGCAGCCCGGCGCGGCGCAGGGCGGCGAAGGCCATCAGATAGGCCGCGATGCCACCCTTCATGTCACCCGCGCCGCGGCCATAGATGCGGCCCGCGCGGATCTCCGGCGCGTAGGGGGGGCTGGCCCACATATCGGCCGCACCCTCCGGCACCACATCCACATGGCC
>JAIXVH010000361.1 GCA_027483125.1 Acetobacteraceae bacterium
TCCTCGATGATGCGGCGGATCTTCGCCACCTGCTGCGCGTTCGAAACCGCCTGCTGACCCGGCCCGATCCACAGCGAATCCTCGAGCCCCACGCGCACATTCCCACCCAGCAACGCGGCCATGGTGACAAAGCCCATCTGGTGCCGGCCCGCCGCCAGCACCGACCACACATACTGGTCGCCGAACAGCCTGTCCGCGGTCTCGCGCATGAAGTGCAGGTTGCGTGGCTCCGCGCCGATGCCGCCCAGGATGCCGAAGATGGTCTGCACGAAAAGCGGCCCCTGCACCACGCCGCGGTCCAGCATATGCGCCAGATTGTACAGGTGGCCCACGTCATAGCATTCGAATTCGAAGCGCGTGCCATGGCCCTTGCCCAGGCGCTCCACCACCTGCTCGATATCCTGGAAGGTGTTGCGGAAGATGTAGTTGGTGGTGTTCTCGAGGTAGGGCTTCTCCCAGGCGTGCTTCCAGTGTTTCACGCGCGCGGCGCTGGGCGCGATGTTGAAGTTCATGCTGCCCATGTTCAGGCTGCACATCTCCGGGCTGGCGCGCAAAGGGGCGGCCAGGCGTTCATCCAGCGTCATGCCCAGCCCGCCGCCGGTGGTGATGTTGATCACCGCATCCGTGCTCTGCTTGATGCGCGGCAGGAAGGCCATGAATAGCTCAGGGTCCGGAGAGGGGCGACCATCGATCGGGTCGCGCGCGTGCAGATGGATGATCGAGGCCCCGGCCTCGGCCGCGGCGATGGATTGCTCGGCGATCTGCTCGGGCGTGATGGGCAGATGCTCGCTCATGCTCGGCGTATGGATGGCGCCGGTCACCGCGCAGGTGATGATGATCTTGGCCATGGGGTTCCTCCGCGCGCAGCATCCCGCAGCGGCGCGCGGATGTCGATCAGAGGCTCGGCAGAAGTCTTGGGTTGCGCCAGAACTGCTGGCCATCATGCAGCGTCATGCCGTCGAGCGTAGGGCGCGCGGCGTCGAATTCCATGTTGGCGGGGCGCTCGGCCTCCAGCACCCAGCCGGCGCGCCAGAGGGCTTCCATCACGCGGCCATCCTGCGGGCGAGAATGCGTGCTGACCAGCAGCGCCGCGACCCGCTCTTCCAATGCCTCCATCGCGCTCTCGACCAGCTCGGCCTCGGCGCCCTGCACATCCATGTGCACGAACTCCCAAGCCTCCTCGGCCGTCAGCAGGTCGCACAGCGCGAGCATCGGCAATTCGCGCAGCGGGCCGTGGCCCATGCCGCGGTAGTCTTGCTCGCCGCCGGTGTAGGGGCGCGCGCCATAATCGTCCGGACTGCCCCAGGCGCAGGCGAAATGCGCGGTCCCGGCTTTCGCGCCGACCACGCCCAGGCGGAGGTCATGCGCATCCGGGTCGAAGCCGTTATCGGCCAAATGCATGCGTGCCCATTCCAGGTGCTGGGCATCGCCCTCCACGCCATGCAGCCGCACATCCGGGATGCCACGCCGCCGTGCCAGCGTGCCGCCCGCCACCAGCCAGGGCGCCCAGCCCATGCCCAGTTCCAGGATTCGGAACTTGTCGGTGGCCGCGCGCACGACGCGCAGCAGCGGCAGCCATTCGGCCAGGTCCGAATGCCAGTCATTCGGTACAGGCGCGCCCTGCACCGTGCCTGACAGCGCGGCGGTGGCGCCAACATACGCCACACGCGTGCGGCAGCCGAGGAAGTCGATGATGAAGCCAGGCTCCGCCGCCTCCGGCCCCGGCGGGTTCGGTACCATCTCCTGCAGCAGCGGCAGGTGTTCGGGCGCATAGCCGCGGAACACGAGGTGACGTCTGGTGAAGACGTCCATCACCTCGGCCCGCGCGCTGAATTCCGGCGCCATGCGCAGCAGCGTGATCAGTGCCTCCTCGGATTCCATCAGGCACCATGCGGCGAATTCGGCGTCATAGGGTTCGCGGAGCAGCAGGGCGCGCGTGATGGTCCGCACGGCATCCGCGGTCAGGGGTGTGGCACTCATGCGCCGCTATTCGGGCAGAAGCAGCGTCAGGCCAAGCCCCGTCACGCCCATGGGGTGATGTGCGCAGATCATGGCGCGCACATCCTTGGGCAGGGTGCCGCGCATGGCCAGCCACATCATGCTCTCCAGTCCTTCGCGTCCTGCGCCGGCGGCGAAATCCTGAACCGAGCGCGCGGCGAGCATGGTGGGCGCTTCCGCGATCAGCCGCAGGAACTCCAGGTCCCATGCGGTGTTGATGATGCCGGCCCCCGGCCCGTCCAGCGCGTGCGACAGGCCGCCCGTGCCAACCACGACGACGCGCAGCGCATCGGGCAGCTCCGCGATGGCGTGGCGCAGCGCGCGGCCCAGCTGGAACAGGCGCGCGGGCCGCGGCATGGGCGCGCGCAGCGTGTTGACGGCGATCGGCACCACGGGGGCAAGCCATGGCTCGCCCAGCAGTCGCAGCGGGCCGGCGGCGCCGTGGTCCAGGGGAAGGTCCTGGCAGATGGTCAGGTCGAAATCGGCATTGACCAGCGCCTCGGCCAGTGCGGGCGCCGCGGCATGACCCGGAATCGGGGGGAAGGGCGGCCAGGCGCCGGCCTCCGGTGCGAGCGGGTATTGCGGGGCGACGCCCATGGCCAGCGTCGGATAGGCGTCGAAGAAGAAGCTGTTCAGGTGGTCGTTGAAGACCATCACGATCATGTCCGGCGCGGCTTCGCGCAGCCAGGCGCGCACGGCGTCGAGCGGTTCAAAGAAGCCCCGCCATTCGGGGCGCGCGGCGTGGCCGTTGTCATGCGCGAAGATCGCGCCGGGCGAATGGCTGATGCCGATGCCGGCGATGATGCGGGCCATTACGCGCCCTCCCGGAAGCTGGCGACGATGCGGGGCAGGGGCGTTCCCAGCGCGCCGCCGAGCTTGGCCAGCGCATAGATGCTGGCGCCCATGGCCGAGAGCGCGCGCCAGTCGCGCGCGGCCACTGCCGCGCGTTCCTCGGCCGTCAGGCCGGCAGCGTCGAGATAGGCGGCCTCGTCGCGCGCCAGGATGGCGCGTTGCTCCGGCAGGCGCAGCTGGTGGCCCAGGCGGTTGAGCGCGGCGCCGCGGGCCGCATCGGCGATGCCGTACATCTCAGGGCAGGTCGAAGGCATTGGCAGTCGGCGGCAGGGCGCGCGAATAGCCAGGCGCGCAATATGATCCGCCCTGATGGCTCTCGATGGCAGGGTGGTTGGTGGTGATGTGGTCGAGGTGTTCGCGCCAGGCCTCGGCGCTGTCCTGCGGTTCCCAGCCGATGCGGTCGCGATGGTCCTCGCCCCAATAACTGGCGGGGTTGGCGCTGCAAGCCCAGATCACCG
The DNA here is from genome assembly GCA_027483125.1 of Acetobacteraceae bacterium. Taxonomy (GTDB): domain Bacteria; phylum Pseudomonadota; class Alphaproteobacteria; order Acetobacterales; family Acetobacteraceae; genus Rhodovarius. The sequence continues at coordinate 3,309 of JAIXVH010000361.1, forward strand.
CATGGCCAAGGCGCGGCGCGGCCAGGGTGCAGGCGACAAGCCGCGTGAGATCGGCATAGGACAGCCAGGTGGACAGCATGCGGCGGTCGATTGGCTGCGGGAAGCAACTGCCTATGCGGTAATTGATGTTCTCGACGCCATGCTTGTCCCAGTACGTGCGGCCCATCAGCTCGCCATAGGCCTTGGAGAGGCCGTAGAAGCTGTCAGGGCGGAAGGCGCAATCGGCGTCGAGTTTCGTCTCGCGCAGGTGAAAGCCGATGCTGTGGTTGGAGGAGGCGAAGGCGACGCGCGCACCCTCCCGCCGGGCGGCCTCGTAGATGTGGTAGAGGCCGCGCAGATTCGGGCCAAACACCGTCTCGAATGGCATGTCGATGCTGACGCCGCCGAAATGCAGAATGTGCGATACGCCTTCGGCCAGCCGCGCAATGGTCACGCCATCATTCAAATCCGCCGCTTCGAAACTGGCGTGTTCGGGCAATGCGTCGGGAAAGGGCGCGATGTCGGTCAGCCGCAGCCGATGGCCCTGTGCGGCCAGTTCGCGCGCGAGCATGCGGCCGAGCGCGCCGGATGCGCCGGTGAGCAGGATGGGCTGCACGGGTTCCTCCGTCGTGGCATGCGCAATAGGGTGCGCCTGGTGATGCAGTTGTCAAAGGGAAGCCGATGCTGACGATCGAACAGGCCGCCGATGCGCTGGCCGCGGGGCAGACCACGGCGCGCGCGCTGGTGGAGGAATCGCTGGCGCAGGTGGCGCGCCAGGCCAGCGCCTTCATGGACGTGCAGGCGGCGGCGGCGCGGGCGGCTGCGGATGCGCAGGACGCGCTGCGCCAGGCCGGGCGCGCCGGCCGATACGCCGGCATTCCCGTCACCGTGAAAGACCTGTTCGACCAGGCCGGCTGCGTGACGCGCGCGGGTTCCGTCGCGCTGGAGGATGCGGCGCCGGCGGCGGCCGATGCCCCGGTGGTGGCGCGGCTGCAAGCGGCGGGTTTCGTGATCCTGGGCCGTACCAACATGGTGGAGTTCGCCTTCAGCGGGCTTGGCGTGAACCCGCATTTTGGCACGCCAGCCAGCCCCTGGGACCGCGCCACGGGCCGCCTGCCGGGCGGGTCTTCCAGCGGCGCTGCGGTGGCGGCGGCTGATGGGATGGGCTTCGGCGGCCTTGGTTCGGACACCGGCGGCTCCTGCCGCATCCCGGCAGCCCTGTGTGGCGTGGTGGGCTACAAGCCGACCGCCGCACGCGTGCCGCTGGCCGGTGCGCTGCCGCTCTCCTTCTCGCTCGACTCGGTGGGCCCGATCGCGCGCAGCGTGGCCTGTTGTCGCGCGTTGGATGGCGTGATCGCCGATGCGCCGGCCCTGCACGCGCCGTTGGGCCTGGCCGGGCTGCGCCTTGCGGTGCTGCGCAACTATGTCGAGGAGGGGATGGAGGATGCGGTGGCGCGGCCGTACCAGGCGGCGCTCTCGCGCCTCTCCGCGTCGGGCGCGCAGCTGACCGACCTGCTGCTGCCTGAGATCGAGGAACTGCCCGCGATCAACGCCACTGGTGGCTTCGCGGCCAGCGAGGCCTGGGCGTGGCATCGCCCGCTGGTCGAACGCGCGCATGATCGCTACGACCCGCGCATCCTGGCGCGCATTCGCCGCGGCGAGCGCATGAGTGCGGAGAACTACATCACGCTGATGCAGGCGCGGCGCGCGATGATCGCGCGGGTTGCCGCGCGCGTGGCGGGCTTCGATGCGGTGGTGATGCCCACCGTGCCGCTGGCGCCGCCGGCCATCGCCGCGGTGACCGAGGAGCGCGAGTACAACCGCATCAA
>JAIXVH010000269.1 GCA_027483125.1 Acetobacteraceae bacterium
GCTGATGCGGGAGAACCACACGGATGCGCTGCTGAGCCGTGGTGCGGCGCCGGATGTGGTCAAGCGCGCGCAGGCCAAGGTGTCGGAGATCAATGCGGCGTGGGACAGGGTGAAGCGGGAGCGGAAGCTGTAATCCCGTTGAACCCTGCATCATTTTGATGCATGGATGCGCCATGCCCGATACCGCGACCCGCACCGGCGTCACCGTCCGCCTGGACCCCGAGGCCCATGCCCGCTTGCAGGACATGGCGCGGGCCGAGCACCGCTCCGTTGCCGCCCTGCTGGAGCGCCTGGTGGAGCGCGAGATCAAGGCGCGCGACGAGGCCGAACGCGTGATCCGCGTGCATGTCGCGCCGGAATTGCGCGGCAAGCCCTTCGGCACGCCCGACCGCCATCCGGGCGAGAGCGATCGCAGCCATGCCCGGCGCAAGGCCGCCATCGACACGCTGTTCGGCCGCTGACGCGGCATGGCGGCCAGCGCCATCCCGGCGGGTTGCTTCGTCTGGACGATGTTCCCCTTCGGGCCGCCCGATCCGCCGGACCAGCCCGGCCCCACGCGCCACATCGCCTATGTGCTGGCAACCGACAGCGCGCCCAGGGTGCCGGTTCTGCTGCTAGCCTATACCAGTTCCGGACCGTGGCGCGGCGCCTCGGCGCAAGTACCCCAGGGCGTGATGCAGTTTGATGCGGCCGCGGCGGGCGCGCTGGGCCAGCGGCCGTTTCACCTGGATTTGCGCTGCCTGGCGCAAGTGCCGCTGACGTCACGATGGTTTCCGGACATGAAGCAGCCATCGCTGGGTGTGGTCGGCACTGCCGGTGCAAGGCTGCGCGCGCGAATCGATGTGGCGTTCGGTGATCTTGTTGCCCGCAACCGGGACGTGATCGAGATACGGGGGCCACGATAGACCATGCGCCCCATCCCCGCCCCCAGCCCCAACCACGATGCCCGCCCCGATGGCGCGCCCATCGACATGCTGGTGCTGCACTACACCGGCATGCTGTCAGGCCCCGCCGCGCTGGCCCGCCTGCGCGACCCCGAGGCGAAGGTGTCGTCCCATTACCTGGTCGAGGAAGACGGCCGCGTCTTCGCGCTGGTCGATGAACAGCGCCGCGCCGCGCATGCCGGCATCTCGCATTGGCGCGGCCATTCGGGGCTGAACGCGCGCAGCATCGGCATCGAGATCGTGAACCCAGGCCACGAACATGGCTACCGCCATTTCCCCGCCTTGCAGATGGCAGCCGTCGCCGACTTGTGCGAGGCGATCCTGGCGCGGCACCCCATCCCGCCGCGCAATGTGATCGGCCACAGCGACATCGCGCCCGACCGCAAGGAGGACCCCGGCGAGTTCTTCGACTGGCAGGGCCTGGCGGCGCAGGGCATCGGGCTCTGGCCGCGCGCGCCGGCGGCGCCGGTCGATGACGTGTCGGCCGCGCTCGCCGCCATTGGCTACCGCACGGACCTGCCGCTGCCGGTGCTGGTCACGGCCTTCCAGCGGCATTGGCGGCCGGCGCAAGTGGATGGCATCGCCGATGAAGAGACGCGCGCGATGATGGGCGCCGTGTTGACATCCTTCTGACGCGCGCATGCACCCTTGTTCAAGGCAGGCTGGGCGCGAAGATCTCGTAGACGTGCTGCTCCAGATGGGTTGCGGACAGCGCGCCATAGCCCTGTTCGGGCACCACAGGCGGCGTCACATCGCCCTGCACCGGGGCATATTTCGACCAGCGCTGGCCCAGGCTGTTGCGGAAGATGAACCAGCCGCCCAGCGCCTCATCCGGATCGGGCTGGAAGCCCAGGATGCACACCGCGTGGCCCACCTTCGGCTTGGGCGCGCCCTTCACCGGGTCACGCACCTCCCCGCGTGCGACGGGGATGCGCCGCCACCAATCCGTCGGGCCATCCTTCGCGCCGAGTGGATCCTGGTATTCCGGGATGGAGATGGCCACCGGCCGGCCGGCCTTCAGCAGCTCCAGCACCATGCGCGCCGCACCGGGCCAACGCCGCCGCAGCAAGCCCAGGTCCCAATAGGAGATGGCGCCGACGCGCTTCGCGCGCGGGGCGGCCTTCTGCATCACCCGCGCGGCCGGGCGCTGCGTCGGCACCGCGTCCCGCGGCCATTCCTCCTCGGCGCAGATGCCCGAGGCGAGCAGCACCTTGCGCACCTGGCCGAGCTTGGTGCCGCCCTTGCGCCCCAGCCCCCCCTGCCCCGCGATGACCGCGTAGAGGAACTCCGGCGCCAGGGTCTCTGGCAGCGTGCCCGGCTCGCGCCACAGCAGTTCCAGGCAGGCGGCCGCGGCATAGGGCACGCAGGTGGCGGTGCCCGGCCCCTGGTCGCGCACAGGCCAGGACACACCCTCCATGCGTGTGCGCAGGTCGATCGTGCCATCGCGCCTCTCGCGCAGCGCCACGGGCTGGAACTGGGCCACCCAATCCGGCGGCGGCTTGGAGGGGCGCTGGCCCGCGTTGACGGGCGCGCCGCCGTCATCGTCACGCGCGGGCTCGGACAGCTCCGCCCCGGGGAGCGGCGGCTCCAGCACCTGCGCCAGCGCCGCGCGATAGCCGGACGAGAGCAGCGGCGTGACGCGCGCGATCAGCAGGTCACGCCGGATGTCGGGTGCGGATTCCGCGAGGCCGGGCGCCCCCTCCAGCGCCTCGTGCAGCGCGTCATGCGAGCGCACGCCGCGTTCGGTGAGGAAGGCGATCTCACGCGCGCTCAGCCCGAACTCGCGCGCTGCGGCCTCCAGGTAGGGCTGCGTCACGGACCGCCCTTCTTCGACGCCTTCTTCGGCGCCTTCTTGGTCGCCTTCGGCTTCGCGGGCGTCTTCGTGACGGCGGGCGCGAGCGGCAGCCCGCCAGGCTTCAGGGTTCCAAGCTCCTCCGCCGCCTTCTTCAACGCTGCCTGGAAGCCGGGCAACGACATCAGCAGCGGCCAAAGCTTCGTTGCGAGATCCTCACCCGCGCGGCTGTCGCACGGGTAGTGCACCCCCGCCACCTCGCGGTTTTCAGCCGCGCGGCCCGCGATGCCGTCGAGGAACTTGGCCGGCATGGCCTCGGCGGCCCCGGCCCGGCGGAACACCTCCGCAGCGCCAAGCGCGATGAGGTGCGACTGCAATGAGTGGTTGGACGGGTAGGAGGCATGCGGCGGCGTGGCCAGCACCGGCGCGATGGCAGGATAGACCTGCACGGGGCGCGGGAACTTGTACACGTCCTTCCAGTACATGCCGGCCATCTGGCCGATCTGCAGCGCCGCACTGACGAGCGTGGCCATCGCGCGCCCGCCGCCCAGCAGCCGCAGCCACCAGGCGTCGAAGGCATCGGCCTGGGTGATGATCTCGCCCAGCCGCTCGGCGCGCAGCGGCATGCGGTCGAGCACGAAGGTCACCTGGCGCCTGAGCAGGTCGGCCTCGGCGCCCTTGATGCCGGGGTTGAAGGGCGGCGGCAGCGCGTAGGCCTGCTCGTCGCGCTTCGGCCACCAGGCGGCGGCGAACTCCGCCACCAACATCTGCGCGGCCAGGACGGGGGCGAAACCCGCCTCGGGGAAGCGCGCGCCGGTGATGAGGGGCTGGCCGCCCAGTTTCTCCTCGAGCGAGCCGCTGAGGACGAGCGCGAAGCTGCCGCCGCCCATGCCGCCGTTCATTCCTCCATTCATGCCGCCGTTCATGCCGCCGTTCATGCCGCCATTGCCGAAGAAGAAGCTCATGCCCTGATGTCCTCCCATGCTGCGGCCCAGCCGGCCGCTTTCATCCCCGCGCGCCCTGCCGTGGCGCGCTGCGTCACTGCGGCAGCCCCGCCGCGATCATCTGCTCGGCGTAGCGCCGGCGGACCGCCGGATCGCGCGATGCATAGCGCGTGATCATCTGACCCACGCGGAACTCGGGCTCGATTTCCATCACGCGCCGCGCCATCTCGCGGGCCGGCTCAAGCCGTCCAAGCCCGGCCAGGGCCGCCGCCGTGGTGCGCAGGTTCGAGGTGTAGCTCGGGTTCGCCGCCGCCGAGCGCAGCCCGTGCTCCGCCGCGCGCTCCATGTCGCCCGTGGCGTAATGCGCGATGGAGGCGAAATGCTCGTAGCGGAACAGCAGCGGGTCCATCGGCGAGAGCTGGATGGCGCGCTCGGCGCGGCGTACCGCCTCCTTGCCCTCCCCGAGAAACGCGAAGGTCGGCGCGCTCCACATCCAGGCCTCGGAATCATTGGGCGCGGCGTCCAGTGCGCGGTCGAACAGGCGCGTCGCCTCCTCGTGGCGATGCTCGAAGATGGTGCGGTTGTGGCCCAGCATCGCCAGCGCGCGCGCATGGCCCGGATCGAGCGCCAGCGCCTGGCGCGCGGCGGCGATGAGGCCCTGCGTGTCCGCCTCGCGGTCCGGTGACCAGCCCTGGCCGAGGCGCAGGCTGTGCCAGTCCGCCAGCGCCGCGTGCGCGGCCGCGAAGCCCCCATCGAGCGCGACGGCCTGGCGCAGCAGCGGCGCCGCCTTCTCGAAGGCGTCCCGCTCCATGCGGTAGATCAGCGCGCGCGCCTGCAGCAGCAGGTGATAGGCCGCGAGCTCCCCGGGCGCGCGGCGGCGCGCGGCCGCCAGCTCCGCCGCCTGCACGTGCGGCACCAGCGTGTGCGCGATGACGCCCGCGATCTCGTCCTCCGCGGCGAAGGAACCTGTCTCCGTCACGTCATAGCCGCGATGCCAGAGCACGGTGCCCGTATCCGCCTGCGCCAGCTCCACGGTCAGGCGGAAGACATTCTCCGCGCGCCGCAGCCGGCCCGAGGCGATGTAGCGCGCGCCCAGCCGGCGCCCCGTCTCCGCAAGGTCGAGCGGCTCGGTCGCGACGCGGCGCGTGGAGTTGGCGGAGATCACCACCGGCTCGCGCATGCGCACCAGCGCGCCCACCACCCCCTCCAGCACCGCATCGCCGAAGGCCGCCAGCGCCGGTTCCAGCGTCGCGACATGAAAGGGCAGCACGGCGACCACCGGCGCGCCGCCGCCGATCGGCGTGGCGGGCAGGCCGGGCGCGGCTTTCGGCACCTCCACGGGCGCGGGCACGACCTCCAGCAGGTAGCCGCGCTTGGGCAGCGTCTTCAGCCGCGCGGCCTCGGCGCCCAGCGCGCGACGCAACTCGCCCACGCATTGGGTGATGCTGTCATCGCTGACGAAGAGGTCGGGCCACAGAGCGTCCAGAATCTGCGAGCGCGTGACGAGTTCGCCAGGGCGCGCGAGCAGCAGCGCCAGAAGCTCGAAGGTCTTGGGCCGCAGCGTGGTCTCCGCCCCGTCGGGGGCACGCAGCAGCACGCGCGCAGGCTCCAGCACCGCGTCACCAAGACGGACAGGATCGCGAGGATTATCCAACACCTGCGGCAACACGCCCTTTCATTTTGCTGGCATGATCTTGCGCGGCGCAAGACTTTACAACCATTTTCCCGGATGAACGGTCATTCTGTCCAGCGGGCGATGATGGGTGCACTGCTGCAAGCCTTGACCTGATGCTGCGCAGCGTGCAGCGGTGTCGCGCCAGGCGGCTGGATGACCGCTGGCCCATGGCAGGCCCATGGGCTGGAGGAAAGTCCGGGCTCCACGGAAGGACGGTGCCGGCTAACGGCCGGCGGGGCGGGCAACCGCTTCAGGGACAGTGCCACAGAGAGCAGACCGCCCGCGCCTCGGCGCGGGTAAGGGTGAAAGGGTGCGGTAAGAGCGCACCGGGGACTGGGCAACCAGGCCCGCATGGCAAACCCCACCGGGAGCAAGGCCTTATAGGGGTGGGTGCGGTTCGCCGCAGGGGTCTTTCGCCCTTCCGCCCGGGTTGGCCGCGAGAGGCAAGTGGTAACACTTGTCGCAGAGGAATGGTCGTCCAGGCGGGGCAACCCGCCAGACAGAACCCGGCTTACAGGCCGCCTGGCGTTTTCGTCCGCCCGGGTCTGATCGCATCAGGCGTCTTTCGCTTGAGGCGTGAATCAGCCCCGCAAAGCCCGCGCGGCGAGCGCGACGCAGCGTTCGAACACGTCCAGCGCGTCGAAGGGCCGGTCCTGCCCGTCCGCCGGCAGCACCATGGGGTGGCCGCCGCCTGCCAGCACCGCGCCGGGGATCATCAGGTTGTCCGGCAGGCCGAAGCCGCCGACGGTCAGGCCCGGCATCGGGTCCGGGCAGCGCGCCAGATGCACGGCACTGCGCGCCGCGAAGGGTGTGGCGCTGTTGGAATAGCCGAAGATCGGCTTGCCCTGGCCCAGGAACCAGCCCAGCTCCACCAGCGTGCCCGCATCGGCCGAAGGGCCGCGAAACGGCGTCAGGTTCGCGATGATGATGTCGCAGGCCGTCATGATGGCGATGTCCTTGGCGAAGATGGTCCGCCAGGCGTCGTCATCGGACATGGCGGCCAATGAGGCCACGTCCTCGTTCAAAGGCGGACGCGCCTCTATGCCGTGCTTCGCGCAGATGGCCCGCTTGCGCGCCGCATGGGCGGGTGCGTCGGGCAGGAACACATCGGGGCCTGCCAGATAGGCGACAGGCCCTCCGGCCATGGTCAGCCGGCCTCGCGCATCATTGCATCCAGCGCCGGGCCGAAGCCGCGCAGGCTGAAGGGCACCTGCACCTCGCGCCCCGCGCTGTCACGGAAATCCACGCGGCCGGGATTGTCGCCGCGCGCGCGCAGACGGCGCAGCGCCACGTCGTCGCGCAGCTCCAGTTCCGCGAAGCAGCCGCCGCGGGCGGCGGAGCACAGGCGCAGCGGCAGCGTAACGCCCTCAGCCAGCGGGGCGTTCGGGTCGGGCAGCAGGCGCGCGGGTTGGTCCACGCGCAGCTCGATCGGCAGCTGCGCGATGATGCGCAGCGGTTCGGTGCGCGCCGGGCGGCCCACGGCCAGCAGCAGCACTGGCTGGCCGCGTTGGTCGGCCACGGTCAGCACGACTTCGCAGCTGCGGGTGGCCGGCTGGCCCTGCGGGCGCAGCACTTCGCAGCGCATCGTCCAGTCGCCGAAGCTGGCGGAGGTGCGGTCGGGTGGTTCGGGGGCGGGTGCGGCGGGCGCAACCGGCGCGCCGGGCCGTGGTGCCTGCGCCATGGCGAGGGACGGGCAGACCAGCACACATGCCAACAGCAGACGACGCATCAAGGAAATCTCCGAACAGGACGTGACCAGTCCACCTTGCCCGCCGACAGGCCCGGCGCCAAGCCTTCAGCCGCGCGCCCAGCCGATCGCCGCGCGCGCCAGGGCCGCGATGGTGTCCACCACCGGGAAGGGCAGTGCCGGGCCGGCGGCGATGCCGAGCGGGATTTCCGTGCAGCCCAGCACCACGGCGCGGGCGCCGCGCGCATGCAGGGCGCGCGCTGCCTCGGCCAGGGGCGGATAGGCGCCGGCTTCGTCATTGGCCTTCACTCGCGCGATGGCGGGCGTGACCAGGCGCGCCATTTCGTCCGTCTCCGGCGTGATGCAGGTGAAGCCGCGCGCACCGAGGCGTTGCTGGTACAGCCCCATGGCCAGGGTGCCGGCGGTGCCCATCACGCCGATCACGCCGTCATGGATGCCTTGTCGGGCCAGGTCCTCGGCGGCGGCATCGACGATGTGCAGGATGGGCAGCGGCGTTGCGGTCTGCATGCCCTCGAACCAGCCATGCGCGGTGTTGCAGGGGATGGCGATGGCGCCGCAGCCGGCGGCTTCCAGGATGCGGATGCCGCGCAGCAAGGCGGGCAGCGGGTCCTCGCCACCGGCGATGCGCGCGGCCGTGCGGTCGGGCACGCGCGGGTCGCTCACCAGCACGGCGGGCACATGGTCCTGGTCGCGCGCCGCGGGGGTCAGCAGCGTCAATTGCCGCATGAATTCGGCGGAGGCCAGCGGCCCCATGCCGCCCAAAACGCCCAGCATTTTCATGACGGGCCGCCGGCCGGATGGCCGCCGCCGCGCGAGCGACGAAGCATCCCCATGCCGCCCAAAACGCCCAGCATTCTCATGCGAAAAACCCGTCCCACACCAGCTTGCACCCCGTCACCAGCAACAGCCCCGAGACGATGCGATAGAACAGCGCATCCGACACGCGCTTCTGCAACGCAATGCCCAGATACACCCCCAAGGGGCACAAGGGCAGCAGCACCAGCGCGGTGCCGATATTGGTCCAGTCGAACAGCCCCAGCATCGCATAGGGCACCAGCTTCACGTAGTTGATCACGCCGAAGAACACCACGCAGGTGGCGGTGAAGGCGGCGCGTGGCAGCGCCCGCGGCAACAGGTAGATCTGCAAGGGCGGCCCGCCGGCATGCGCCAGCGTGGAGGTGATGCCCGAGCACGTCGCCGCCACGAAGCCACCCGGCGCCGAATAGCCCGTGGGCGGCCGCGCCCGCCGCCAGCCCTGCACCGCCCGATAGGCCAGGAAGGCCAGCGTGATGACGCCCAGCAGCCCCATGATCGCGCGCGGCGAGAGCATCCCGAACAGCAGCCCGCCGAGTGCCACGCCCAGCACGCCGCCGGGCAGCAGCGCGCGCATCTCGCGCTTGTCCCACTGCCCCCACCAGGCGCGCAGGCCCGAGAGGTCCATGGTGCACAGCAGGATCAGCGCGATGGCGGCGGCCTGCGGCACCGGCAGCATCAGCGCCATGACCGGCACCATCACATTGGTGGACGCGCCCGCGAAACCGCCCTTGGAAATGGCGGAGACCAGCACCGCCGGCACTGCCAGCGCATAGAAGATCGGGTCGAGGATGATGGGCAGGGTATTCGTCCTTGGCGTGCGCGCGCATGCTACGCGCATGGGTGCGGAAGGCGAAGCGGTGGCGCTGCTCCTGGCGGCGGGCGCCTTGGGCGGGTTGCTGGCGGGGCTGTTCGGCGTGGGCATGGGTGTGACGCTGGTACCGGCCGCCGTGCTGGCCGGGCCGTTGCTGGGTGTGGCGCCCGATGTCGCGTTGCGGCTGGGGCTTGGCACGGCGCTGGCGCTGACCTTGCCGACATCCGCGCTGGCGGCCTGGCGACAGCATGCGCGGGGTGCGCTGGATGTGGCGCTGTTCCGGCGCTGGGCCTGGCCGTTGCTGGCGGGTGCGGTGCTGGGTGCGGCGGCGGTGGCGCTGGTGCCGGCCTGGGTCCTGGCGCGCGTCTTCGGCGTGCTGGCGCTGGCGGTGGCGGGGTATCTGGCCTTCTGGCCCGCCGGCTCGGTGCTGGCGGCGCGGCCGCCTGGCGGCGTGCTGCCGGTCGGCCTGGGGTGTTTCTCGGCGCTGATGGGCGTGGGTGGCGGCACATTGGGCGTGCCGGCGATGGTGCTGTGCGGCGTGCCGATCGGGACGGCGGTGGCCACCGCTGCGGGTTTCGGCGTGCTGGTGGCGGGGCCGGCCGCGCTGGGGCTGATGGCGGCGGGGTGGGGCGTGGCGGGGCGGCCCTGGGGCTCGCTGGGCTGGGTCAGCCTGCCGATGCTGGGGCTGCTGCTGCCGGTGGCGCTGGCGACCACACCCTTGGGCGTGCGGCTGGCGGCGCGGCTGCCGGCGCGGATGTTGCGCCTGGGCTTCGCAGGCTTCATGGCGCTGGTGGGCGCGAAGATGCTGCTGGGGTGAAACGCCCTTGACCCGCCGCGCATGATGGGCGATACGCCCGCCCTCATTCATTCCGTGCCGGGTGCGTCCCGGCGCGTCCATCGTTTTGTAGGGTGCATCAACATGTCTCGCCGCTGCAGCATCACGGGCAAGGGCGTCCTGACGGGCAACAACGTCAGCCACGCCAACAACAAGACTCGCCGCCGGTATCTGCCGAACCTGCAGCATCAGTCCTTCTTCTCGGACGTGCTGGGCAACAGCATCCAGCTGCGCCTGACCACGAACGGCATCCGCACCATCGAGCATAATGGCGGCCTCGACGCCTTCCTGCTCGGCACGCCGGACCGCCGCCTGCCGCCGGAAGCGATCACGCTGAAGCGCCGGATCGAGCGCGCGAAGGCCAAGAAGGCGGCGTAATCACGCCCTCAGGCGCCGGGCGCGCTTCGCGCGCTTGGCTTATTCCGCGAATAGCGATCACCATGCGGTCAGGGATTATGGGCGGCGCCGGCCGCCGTGCTGCCGGACGCCTAGCGCCTGGCTCCGTTTCCGGCCAGGCCGCTCAGCGCCGCAGCCGCACCACCATCCCGCGATAGGCATCCAGGAACCGCGCCGCGCAATCCTCCGTCGCGTTCCAGGGCAGGCTGACGCGGATGCCGGCCTCCAGCCCCATCGCCGCCAGCACATGCGACTGGCCAAGCTTGCCCGATGAACAGGCAGCCCCCGCGGACACGCATACCCCCATCTGGTCCAGCACCATCACCTGGCGTTCGGCGCTGAGGCCGGGCAGCACCAGGCATGTCGTGTTGGGCAGCCGTGGCGCGTCGCGGCCGGCGATGATCACGCCCTCCGGCAGGCCGGATTCGATGGCGTCACGCAACGCGCCCAGGCGCAGGGCTTCATCCGGTTCGGGCACCGCCGCGGCCATGCCGACCAAAGCTGGCAGGGGCTCCGTGCCGCCGCGCCGGCCGCGTTCCTGGCCGCCGCCGGGGGTCAGTGGCTCCGGGTGCAGGCCGGGGCGCAGCAGCAGCGCGCCGGCGCCCATCGGCCCGCCCAGCTTGTGGCCTGAAATCGCCAGGCTGTCCCAGCCTTCGGGGATGGCCACGCGGCCGGCGGCCTGCACAGCGTCCACATGCAGCAGTGCGCCATGCGCGCGGCACAGCAGCGCGATCGCGGCAATGGGGTGCAGCACACCGGTTTCGTTGTTGGCCGCCATCGCCGCGACCATGGCGGGCGGCGCGCCGGACAGCATGGCCTCCAGCGCCTTCAGGTCCAGCGTGCCGTCAGGCAGGACTGGCACGGGTTCATGCGGAATGGCGCGCACGGCGGCGTGCTCGGTGGCACCGGCCAGGATGCGGCGGCCGGCGGAAAGACCGCGCAGGGCCAAGGTATTGGCCTCGGTGCCGCCGGCGGTCAGCACGGTGTCGGCCGCGGCGGCGCCGAAGCGGCGGGCGATGGCCTCGCGCGCATCCTCTCGCAGACGGCGAGCCGCGCGGCCGGCGGCGTGGACGGAGGACGGGTTGCCCAGGCACGCCATGGCCGCCGCGGCCGCGGCCAGCGCGGCAGGGCGCGGCACCTCCGTCGCATTGGCGTCCAGGTAGAGCATGGCGCGCTTTGTAGCGCGCCCCGCCGCGTCAGTCGAAGCTTTGCGCGCTGACCATGCGCGAATAGGCGCCGCCCGCCGCCACCAATTCGGCATGCGTGCCCTGTTCCACCACCTGGCCGTCCTGCATCACCACGATCAGGTCGGCGTCCTGCACGGTCGAGAGGCGATGCGCGATGACCAGCGCGCTGCGCCCGCCGCGCAGCTCAGCGATGGCGTCCTGGATGGCGGCCTCGTTCTCGGCGTCCAGCGCGCTGGTGGCTTCGTCCAGCAGCAGCACGCGCGGGTCGCGCAGCAGGGCGCGGGCGAGTGCGATGCGCTGGCGCTGGCCGCCGGACAGCCTGTTGCCACCAGGCCCGAGCGGCGTGGCATAGCCCTGCGGCAGGGCGGCGATGAAATCATGCGCCCGGGCGGCGCGGGCGGCGGATTCGATATCCGCCTCAGTGGCGCCGGGCTTGCCGCAGGCGATGTTGGCGGCGGCGGTGTCGTCGAACACAAGCGCCTCCTGCCCCACATAGGCGATGGCGTCGCGCAGGGAGGCCAGCGTGACGTGGCGGAGGTCGGCGCCGTCGATCAGCACAGCGCCCGCGTCCGGATCCATGAAGCGCGGCAGCAGCATCATGGCGGTGGATTTGCCCGCACCCGATGCACCCACCAGCGCCACGGTGCGGCCGGGTTCGACCGCGATGGACACGTTGTTCAGCGCGGGCGCAGCACCAGGATAGGCGAAGGACACATTGCGGAATTCGACGCGGCCGGGGCCGGCGGGCAGGGGCCGCGCATCCGGCGCATCGACCACGCGCCGCGGCGCGTCCATCAGGCCATAAACGCTGGTCAGGCCGGCGATGCCCTGTTGCAGCGCTGCGTTCAGCGAGCCCAGCGCGCGAATGGGTTGCGAGGCGATGAGCAGTGCCGCGACGAAGCCGGTGAACTGGCCGATCGTGGCTTCGCCACTGGCGACGCGCCAGCCCACGAAACCCAACACGATCGCGACCGCCAGCCCGCCCAGCACTTCCAGCAGCGGGTCGAGCCGTGCGCGCGCCGCACCCATGGTGAAGAGCGATGCGCGCAGCCGCGCGAAGGCGGAGGCAGCGCGCGATTCCTCGGCCGCTTCCAGCCGATAGGCGCGCACCACCCGCGCGGCGGCCACACTTTCCGTCACCAGCGCGGAGGCATCGCCCACCCGGTCCTGCATGCCGAAGGCGGCGCGGCGGATCAGGTTGCCCACGCGCAGGATAGGCCAGACGGCGATGGGGTAGAGCAGGGCGGCGATCAGCGCCAATTTCCAGTCCAGCCACAGCATGGACAGCACCAGGCCGATCACCGTCAGCATATGCGAGGCACCGCCCATGGCGCGCGTCAGTGCTTCCTGGATGGCGGTGGCATCGGTGGTGAAACGGGCGGCGTGGCGGGCCGGGGCCTCGGCGGTGATGGGGGCCAGGTCGGCGCGCGTCATGGCGCTGAACAGGCGCGCTTGCAGCGTCTCCAGCGCGCGCAGCACCACATCCTGGATGGTGAGCTGCTGGCCCAGCATGAAGGCGCCGCGGGCGGTGGTGACGGCGATGATGATCGGCGGCAGCACCCAGGCGATATTGGCATCCCCGCGCGCGAAGGCATCGAAGGCCTGCTGGATCACGATGGGGTAGAGCGCGGTGACCGCCGAGACGCCGATGGTGCAGAAGGCCGCGAAGAGGATGCGCAGGCGCAGCGGCAGGAGGGTTTCGCGCCATA
>JAIXVH010000094.1 GCA_027483125.1 Acetobacteraceae bacterium
CGCCATTGGTGGACTTCACCTCGAAGACGCCATCGCCGATTTCCAGCACCGACACGTCAAACGTGCCGCCGCCAAGGTCGTACACGGCGATCGTGCCGGCCGTCTTCTTGTCCATGCCATAGGCGAGTGCGGCCGCGGTCGGCTCATTGATGATGCGCAGCACTTCCAGGCCGGCAATCGCGCCGGCTTCCTTGGTCGCCTGGCGCTGTGCGTCGTTGAAGTAGGCCGGCACGGTGATGACCGCCTGCGTGACGGTCTCGCCCAGGAACGCCTCGGCGGTTTCCTTCATCTTGGTCAGGATGTTGGCGCTGATCTGCTGCGGGGCGAAAGGCTTGCCATCCACCTCGACCCAGGCGTCGCCGTTCGGCGCGGGCACGATCTTGAAGGGCGCGAGGCCCGCTTCCTTCTTGACCATCGCGTCATCGAAGCGCCGGCCGATCAGGCGCTTGGTCGCGAACAGCGTGTTCATGGGGTTGGTGACGGCCTGGCGCTTGGCGGCCTGGCCGACCAGCCGTTCGCCATTCTTAGCAAACGCAACCATGGACGGCGTGGTGCGCGCGCCTTCCGAATTTTCCAGCACCCGCGGTTCCGCGCCATCCATGATGGCGACGCAGGAATTGGTCGTGCCGAGGTCGATGCCGATGACTTTGCTCATCCGTGTGTCTCCTGTTGCGGCGGCGTGGGTGCGGCCCTGACAGGCACCGCTCCCGGCCCCTCGCGGATGGGTTTGGGGTGTAACGGGACGGAGATATTCAGCCGACAGGCGTGGGGCAAGGGGGGAGGGGCAACAACCGTGGCGAATTTATCACGCCATCACATGCTGCCCGCCATCCACGAACACCACCCCGCCCGAGACCGCGGCGGCGTGCTCCGACAGCAGAAACGCGCAGGTCGCCCCCACATCGGCCTGGGTGGCCAGCCGTCGCGCCGGTGCCTCGGCCGCGCTATCGGCCAGCAGTTTCGCGAAATCGGGCAGCGCACCGGCCGCGCGCGTGGCGATCGGGCCAGGGCTGACCGCATGCACGCGGATGCCCCGTGGGCCGAGCTCGGCCGCCAGTGACCGGCAGCTTGCCTCCAGCGCCGCCTTCACCGGCCCCATGATACCGTAATTCGGCACCACCCGCTCGGCGCCCTGGTAGGTCAGCGTGATCAAGGCGCCGCCTTGGTCCATCAGCGGTGTGGCGCGCTGCGCCAGCCGCAGGAAGGAATGGCAGGAGATATCCATCGCCGCGGTGAAATCGGCCAAGGTCACATCCATGATGGGCGCGGCCAGGGCCTGGCGCGGCGCCCAGGCGATGCCGTGCACCATGCCATCCAGGCCGCCCCAGCGGGCGGCGATGGTGCCGAAGAGCGTGTCCATCTCCGTCGCCTCGCGCACCTCCATCGGCAGCAGGATCTCGGCGTCCAGCTCGCGGCCGATGGCCTCGGTCTCCGGCCGGATCTTGCTGTTCTTCCAGGTGATGGCCAGGCGTGCGCCAGCCTCATGCAGCGCGCGGGCGATCCCGGTGGCGATGCTGTCCTGGTCGGCGATGCCCACGACAAGCACGCGCTTGCCGGGGAGGAGAAGCGGGAGTTGCATGCGGCGAGCTTGGCACGATTTTACTGCGCCGCAGCATGAAAACCCCGTGGCGGTTCAGGCCGCCTGCCCCATCATCAAATAGTTCACGCCCAGATCGCGCGACAAAACCCATTCCCGGCGCAGCGGGCTGAACACCATTCCCGCGCTATCGCCCACGCGCAGACCGGCGCCGCGCATGGCCGTACCCAGTTCGGCGGGCGTCACGAAGCTGCGCCAGTCATGCGTGCCCACCGGCAGCAGCCGCAGCAGGTATTCCGCACCCAGCTTGGCAAACAGATACGACCGCGGCGTGCGGTTCAGCGTGGACATGAACAGCTTGCCGCCGGGCTTCAGCACGCGCGCCAGGCTCGCCATGAAAGCCGCGCGGTCGGCGACATGCTCCACCACTTCCAGTGCCACCACGGCATCGAAGCGCGCATCCTCCGGCAGGTCTTCGGGCAGGCCGCAGCGGTAGTCGATGTCCAGGCCCGCGGCCTGCGCATGGGCGCGCGCGGCTTCCAGCGCCTCGGGCGCCGCATCCAGGCCGGTGACTTGCGCGCCGGCGCGGGCGAATACCTCGGACGCCAGCCCCGCGCCGCAACCGACATCCAGCACCGACAGGCCCCGCGCCGAACCCAGCCGCTCCAATATCCAACCCGTCCGCAGCGGGTTCATCGCATGCAGCGGCGCCATTGGCCCGCGCGGGTCCCACCATTGCGCTGCCAGCGCGTCGAACTTCGCGACTTCCGCCGCATTCGCAGTCCCGGAAACCGCCACGCCTTGCATCGCCTGTGCCTCGCCAGTATGGGTGCCCGCCCTTCTACAGCCCGCATTGGACCATGCCCAGGATCGTCATGAAATTCGGCGGCACGTCAGTGGCCGACCTCGACCGCATTCGCAACGTGGCCATGCGCGTGAAGCGGGAGACCGATGCCGGCAACCAGGTGGCCGTCGTCGTCTCCGCCATGTCTGGTGCGACAAACCAGTTGGTCAAGTGGGTGAACGACCTGGACCCGCTGCATGACCCGCGCGAATACGACGTGGTGGTCGCGACCGGCGAGCAGGTGACGATCGGGCTGCTGGCGGTGGCACTCGGCAAGATCGGCGTGAAGGCGCGTTCCTGGCAGGGCTGGCAGGTGCCGATCCGCACCGATGATGCGCATGGCAAGGCGCGGGTGGATACGATCGAGGGCGCAGCACTGCTGGCCGATATGGATGCCGGCGTGGTGCCGGTGGTGGCGGGATTTCAGGGTGTCGCGGATGGCGAGCGGGTCTCCACGCTGGGCCGCGGCGGGTCCGACCTGTCGGCGGTGGCGCTGGCCGCCGCCCTGAAGGCCGACCGTTGCGACATCTACACCGATGTGGATGGCGTCTATACGACCGACCCGCGCATCGTGAAGCGCGCCCGCAAGCTGGAGCGCATTTCGTTTGAAGAGATGCTGGAACTGGCCAGCGTCGGCGCCAAGGTGCTGCAGACCCGCAGCGTGGAAGTGGCGATGAAGCACCGCGTGCGTGTGCAGGTGCTGAGCAGTTTCGAGGACAAGCCCGGCACGCTTGTCGTGGATGAGGACGAGATCGTGGAAAAGCTGATTGTCTCCGGCATCGCCTATTCGGCGGATGACGCCAAGATCACGGTGCGCCGTGTGGCCGACCGGCCCGGTGTGGCGGCCGCCCTGTTCGGCGCGCTGGCGGAAGCCAATATCAATGTGGACATGATCGTGCAGAATGTCGGCGCCGACAGCACGACGGACATGACCTTCACCGTGGGCCGCGCCGACCTGCCGCGCACGCAGGATGTCCTGGCCGGGCTGAAGGATGCGCTGGGCTATCAATCCGTGTTGGCGGACCCGGCGGTGGTGAAGATCTCCGCCGTGGGCGTGGGCATGCGCAGCCATGCGGGTGTCGCGTCCACCATGTTCAAGGCGCTGTCGGAGAAGGGCATCAACATCCAGGTGATCTCGACCTCCGAGATCAAGGTGAGCGTGCTGGTGGCTTCGGACTACAAGGAATTGGCGGTACGCGCGCTGCACACCGCCTTCGGGCTGGACGGGCCGGAGCCGGCCGCGAAGGATGATGACGAGTGAACGAGCGCCTGAATGCATTGATGGCGCGTGGCGCTGAGTTCCTGGGGTCGCGGCACGCCATCATGGGTGGTGCGATGACCTGGGTGAGCGAGCGCAACCTGGTGGCCGCGTTGTCCAACGCCGGCGCGTTTGGCGTGATCGCCTGTGGCGCGATGGACCCGGCGCGGCTGGCCGAAGAAATCGCCGCCACGCACAAGCTCACCACGCGCCCCTTTGGCGTGAACCTCATCACCCTGCACCCCAAGCTCGAAGAACTGGTGGATGTGTGCCTGGCCGCGCGCGTGCCGGTGATTGTGTTTGCC
>JAIXVH010000018.1 GCA_027483125.1 Acetobacteraceae bacterium
ACGACCGACGTGACGGGCGTGGTGACGCTGCCGGAAGGCGTGGAGATGGTGATGCCGGGCGACAACATCTCGATGGATGTGACGCTGATCGCGCCGATCGCGATGGATGAAGGCCTGCGTTTCGCCATTCGCGAAGGTGGCCGCACGGTGGGTGCGGGCGTTGTCGCCAGCATTTCGAAGTAACGCACCATGGATAGCCAAAATATCCGCATCCGCCTGAAGGCGTTCGACCACCGCGTGCTGGATGGCAGCACGCGGGAAATCGTGCAGACCGCCAAGCGGACCGGCGCCCAGGTGCGCGGGCCCATCCCGCTGCCGACGCGCATCGAGCGTTTCACCGTGAACCGCTCGCCGCACGTGGACAAGAAGAGCCGCGAACAGTTCGAAATCCGCACTCATCGGCGGCTTCTGGACATCGTGGACCCCACCCCGCAGACCGTGGACGCGCTGATGAAGCTCGACCTGGCCAGCGGTGTGGATGTTGAGATCAAGATCTGAGGGGCTGACGCCATGGCCACCAACGGCCGGACTGGGCTGATCGCCCGCAAACTGGGAATGACTCGGTTGTTTCAGGACGACGGTACGACCGTTCCTGTGACGCTGCTGCATGTGGATGACGTTCGCGTCATCGCACAGCGCACCGCCGAGAAGGAAGGCTACACCGCGCTGCAGGTGGGCATCGGCAAGTCGAAGCCGAAGAACGTCTCCAAGGCGAACCAGGGCCACTTCGCGAAAGCGGGTGCCGAGGCGCCGATGAAGGTCGTTGAATTCCGCGTCGGCGCGGATGCGATGCTGGAGATGGGCGTCAAGCTCTCGCCCGCGCATTTCCTCGCCGGGCAGCGGGTGGACGTGACCGGGGTGTCGAAGGGCAAGGGGTTTGCCGGCGCGATGAAGCGCTGGAACTTCTCGGGCCTTGAGGCGTCGCACGGCGTGTCGATCAGCCACCGTTCGCATGGCTCGACCGGCAACCGCCAGGATCCGGGCAAGACCTTCAAGAACAAGAAGATGGCGGGCCATCTCGGCGTGACGCGCATCACCACCCAGAACATGACGGTGGCGGGCGTGGACGTGGAAAAGGGCCTGCTGATCATCAAGGGCGCGATTCCGGGCGCACCGGGCGGCTATGTGCTGGTGCGTGACGCGGTGAAGCGCGCACGCCCGGCCGATGTGCCCTTCCCGGCCGGCGTGGCCTGAGGAATAGAACGATGCAGGTCAAGGTCATCACTCTCGACAACGCCGAAGCCGGCGAAATCGAACTGCCCGACGCGCTGTTCGCCGCAGCCCCGCGTGCCGATATCATGGCGCGCGTGGTGCATTGGCAGCTCGCGCGTCGCCGTGCCGGCACCCACAAGGTGAAGGGCATGGGCGAGGTCTCGGGCACCACCAAGAAGCCCTATCGCCAGAAGGGCACGGGTTCGGCCCGCCAGGGCTCGCTGCGCGCGCCGCAGTTCCGCAAGGGCGGCATCGTGCATGGCCCGGTCGTGCGCGACCATGGCTATTCGCTGAACAAGAAGGTGCGCCGCCTGGGTCTGATCTCGGCGCTGAGCCAGAAGGCCGCGGACGGCAAGCTGGTGGTGCTGGACGCCACCGCCGGTGTCGCCAAGACCGCCGAAATGGCGAAGAAGCTGAAGGTGCTGGGCTGGTCCTCGGCGCTGGTGGTGGATGCCACGGTGGATGCCGGCTTCGATCGCGCCTTCCGCAACATCCCGGGCATGCAGGCCATGCCGACGATGGGTGCGAATGTGTACGACATCCTGAACCATGACGTGCTCGCCCTGACGCGCGCCGGCCTGGAAGCCCTGAAGGAGCGCCTGGCATGAGCGCGTCCATCTCGAAGCCCGCACGCCCGGCACCGATGCCGCGCGAGCGCATGTATCTGACGATCCTGGCACCCGTGATCACCGAAAAGGCCACCGGCCTGACGGAGAAGGGCCAGGTCGTGTTCCGCGTCGCCATGGATGCCACCAAGCGTGACATCAAGCAGGCCGTCGAAGGCCTGTTCGGCGTGACCGTGACGGCGGTGAACACCATCGTCGTCAAGGGCAAGACCAAGCGCTTCAAGGGCATGCCCGGCCAGCGCTCCGATTACAAGAAGGCGATGGTGCGCCTGGCCGATGGCCAGAGCATCGATCTGACCACGGGGCTTTCGTAAGACCATGGCGCTCAAGAATTTCAACCCGGTCACGCCCAGCCTTCGCGGCACGGTGCTGATCAAGCGGACCGAGCTGTGGAAGGGCAAGCCCGTCAAGGGCCTGACCGAAGGGCAGCACAACACCGGTGGCCGCAACAATCACGGCCGCACCACCACGCGGTTCCGTGGGGGTGGGCACAAGCAGGCCTATCGCGTCGTCGATTTCAAGCGTCGCAAGTTCGACGTGCCGGCGGTGGTCGAGCGGCTTGAGTATGACCCGAACCGCACGGCGTTCATCGCGCTGCTGAAGTATGCGGATGGCGAACTGGCCTACATCATCGCGCCGCAGCGCCTCAAGGCGGGCGACACGGTGGTGGCCAGCGCGCAGTGCGACATCAAGCCGGGCAATGCGATGCCGCTGGGCGCGATCCCGGTCGGCACCATCATCCACAATATCGAGATGAAGCCGGGTGCGGGCGCCAAGATCGCGCGCTCCGCGGGCACTTTCGCGCAGCTGGTGGGCAAGGATAGCGGCCTGGCGCAGCTGAAGCTGAAGTCCGGCGAGCTGCGCACGGTGCGGGCGGAATGCATGGCCAGCATCGGTGCGGTGTCCAACCCGGACAACAGCAACCAGCAGATCGGCAAGGCCGGCCGCATGCGGTGGATGGGCTTCCGCCCGCACAACCGCGGCGTGACGATGAACCCGGTGGACCACCCGCATGGTGGTGGTGAAGGCCGCACCAGCGGTGGTCGCCATCCCGTGACGCCATGGGGCAAGCCGACCAAGGGCGCCAAGACCCGCAACAACAAGCGGACCGATCAGTCGATCGTGCGCCGCCGCAACGCGACGAAGGGCTGACGCAGATGCCGCGCAGCGTATGGAAGGGGCCGTTCGTGGACGGTTACCTGCTCAACAAGGCGGAGACCGCGCGAGCCTCCACCCGCAATGAGGTGATTCGGATCTGGACCCGCCGCAGCACGATCCTGCCGCAGTTCGTGGGTCTGACCTTCGGCGTGTACAACGGCAAGAAGTTCCTGCCGGTGCAGGTGACCGAGAACATGGTCGGCCACAAGTTCGGTGAATTCTCGCCGACCCGGACCTTCACCGGTCACGGCGGCGACAAGAAGGCGAAGCGGGGCTGATATGAGCAAGCCGAAGCATCCCCGTTCGGTGGCGGACACCGAAGCGCAGGCCATCACCTACAACATCCGCGTCAGCCCGCGGAAGTTGAACCTGGTGGCGGCGACGATCCGTGGCTCTCGCGCGCAGGACGCGGTGGCGCAGCTGACCTTCAGCAAGCGCCGCATCGCCCAGACCGTGAAGAAGACGCTGGAATCGGCCATCGCCAATGCCGAGAACAACCACCAGCTGGACGTGGACCGCCTGGTCGTGTCCCGCGCCGAGGTGGGGCGCGCCATGGTCATGAAGCGCTTCCATGCGCGTGGCCGCGGCAAGTCGTCGCGTATCGAAAAGTGGTTCAGCCACCTCAAGATTGTGGTCGCCGAGCAGACCGCCCCGCAGGAGGCCGCGTAATATGGGTCATAAAGTCAATCCGATCGGCCTGCGCCTGGGCATCAATCGCACCTGGGACAGCCGTTGGTTCGCCGGCGACGACTACGCCAAGCTGCTGCATGCCGATGTGAAGCTGCGCGAAGTGCTGCGCACCAAGCTGAAGGGTGCGGGCGTGTCCCGCATCGTGATCGAGCGCCCGGCGAAGAAGCCGCGCGTGACGATCCATGCCGCCCGCCCGGGCGTCGTGATCGGCAAGAAGGGCGCGGATATCGAGGTGCTGCGCAAGGATATGGCCAAGCTGGCGGGTGCCGAGGTGTCGCTGAACATCCTCGAGATCCGCAAGCCGGAGCTGGACGCGACCCTGGTCGCCGACAGCATCGCGCAGCAGCTGGAGCGCCGCGTGGCCTTCCGTCGCGCGATGAAGCGCGCGGTGCAATCCGCGATGCGTCTGGGTGCCGGTGGCATCCGGATCAATTGCTCCGGCCGGTTGGGCGGGGCGGAAATTGCGCGCATGGAGTGGTATCGCGAAGGCCGCGTGCCGCTGCATACCCTGCGTGCGGATATCGATTACGGCGTGGGCACGGCCAAGACGACCTATGGCTCCTGCGGCGTGAAGGTCTGGATCTTCAAGGGCGAAATCATGGCCCATGATCCGCAGGCCCAGGACAAGCGCGCCGCTGAACAAGCGCCGCAACGCTGAGGATTTGAGAGATGCTTTCGCCGAAGCGCACAACATACCGCAAGGCGCATAAGGGCCGTATCAAGGGCATTGCGAAGGGTGGCTTCACGCTGACCTTCGGTGGCTTTGGCCTGAAGGCGCTGGAACCGGAACGCGTCACCGCTCGCCAGATCGAGGCGGCTCGCCGCGCGATCACGCGCGCCATGAAGCGCCAGGGCCGCGTGTGGATTCGCATTTTCCCGGATGTGCCGGTGTCCACGAAGCCTGCGGAAGTCCGCATGGGTTCGGGCAAGGGCGCGCCCGAGTATTGGGTCTGCCGCGTGAAGCCTGGTCGCATCATGTTCGAGATCGACGGCGTTCCGCTGGAAACGGCACAGGAGGCGTTGAACCTCGGCGCCGCCAAGCTGCCGATCAAGACCAAGATCGTCGCCCGTCTGGGCGGGGAGGCCTGACATGACCAAGCCTGTCGATATCCGCGCCAAGAGCGTCGATGAACTGGCCGTGATGCTGCTGGACCTGCGCAAGGAGCAGTTCAACCTGCGCTTCCAGCGGGCCACTGGCCAGCTCGAAGGGACCGGCCGCATCAAGGCGGTGCGTCGGGACATCGCGCGTATCAAGACCATCCAGGCCGAGCGCGCCCGCGCCGCGGCCCCCACCGCTTAACCCGAGAGGAGACCCCGGCCATGCCGAAGCGCGTCCTCACCGGGCGGGTCACCAGCGACAAGATGGACAAGACGGTCACCGTCTTGGTCGAACGTCGCGTGATGCATCCGCTCTACAAGAAGTTCATCCGGCGTTCGAAGAAGTACGCCGCCCATGATGAGGCTGGCGTCGCCAAGGAAGGCGATGTCGTGTCCATCGAGGAGTGCCGCCCGATCAGCAAGCGCAAGAACTGGCTGCTGGTCGTGTGCAATGGCGCGCCGGTTGCGCGCCCCGCCGGCTTTGAAGCGGAGACAGTGGCATGATCGGCGTCGAGGCCAATCTGGAAGTCGCTGACAACAGCGGCGCGCGCCGGGTGCAGTGCATCAAGGTGCTGGGTGGTTCCAAGCGCAAGACCGCGTCCGTCGGTGACGTGATCGTGGTCGCGGTGCAGGAAGCGATCCCCCGGGGCAAGGTGAAGAAGGGTTCGGTCGAGCGCGCGGTGATCGTGCGCACGGCATACCCTGTGCGCCGCCCGGATGGCAGCATCATCCGCTTCGACAAGAACGCGGCGGTGCTGATCAACAAGTCCAATGAGCCGATCGGCACGCGTATTTTTGGCCCGGTGGTTCGTGAACTGCGTGCGAAGAAGTTCATGAAGATCATCTCGCTGGCGCCGGAGGAGGCGGTAGAACATGATCCAGATGCAGACGAACCTGGACGTGGCCGACAACAGCGGCGCGCGCAGGGTGCAGTGCATCAAGGTGCTCGGCGGGTC
>JAIXVH010000191.1 GCA_027483125.1 Acetobacteraceae bacterium
ACATCCGCTTCAACGACTTGCATACATCCGCAGCGCTCACTGAACGCCTGCACGCAGCCCTGCGCGCCACCGGCGCCCGCTATGAGCTGCGCACCGAATGCTCGGGCGAGGCCTTCCTGACGCAGCCCGGCCCCTTCGTGGACGCACTGACCCGCGCCATCACCCACGCCACCGGCACCACCCCCGCGCTCGACACCGGCGGCGGCACCTCCGATGCGCGTTTCATTGCCCGCTACTGCCCGGTCGCTGAATTCGGTGGCATCGGCGCCACTCTGCACCAGGTCGATGAACGTGTGGGGGTTGCTGAACTGTGCGCACTCGCCACAACCTACGCCGCCATCCTGCGCGAGGTCCTTCCCTGACCGCCACTCCCGACACTGCCCGCCACATTGCCGCCGGCCTGACGGGGGCGGCCATGCTGGCCCGCGGCCGCGCGCATGGGTCGTATCTGTTCGATGGCACCGCGCTGGAGGCAGGGCGCAGCTTCTGGTCCATGGCGCTGTGCTTCCCCTTGTTCTTCCTGCTCGGGCGCCTCGCCGGTGCGGGCGATTCGCTGCATGAATGGGTGATCGAATCGCTGGGGTTCGTCATTGCCTGGCTGGCCTTCGCCCTGGCCGCCGAGGCGATGGCCGGCATGGCCGGCAAGGGCGCCAATTTCACCCGTTTCATCGCCGCCTGGAACTGGACCAACCTGTTCCAGTATGCCGCGCTCGTCATCGGCAGCCTGCTGGGCACCGTCTTTGGCAGCGGGATGCTGCAGATTATGTCCCTGCTGGTCGTGGCCTATGCGCTGTGGCTGGAATGGTTCACCACGCGCAACGTCCTGGGCGTCGCTGCCGTGCCGGCTGCGATGTTCGTGCTGCTGGATCTGGCGATCGGGCTTTTCGTTCAGGGGATCGTGGTGCGCGTGAACGGCTGAGGCGGTTCAGGATTCGACGAAGCGCGCCGGCACATGCAGCCCCACCACCTGCCAGCGCAGGCGCCACGGATCGGTCAGTGCCAGCGTCACTGACAGTGCCTCCGTCCCGCCGTCATTGCCATGCAGGGCAATCTCCATACGCCCGGCGCTGATCGGCCGAATCGCGCCGATCATGCCAAGCCCGGAGGCGCCGCGGGCCATGCGCTCGCGCCCCAGGCTCGCGAGGGCTGCCGGTGTAGCCATGCCGCGCCCGATATCCTCGGCCATGGCCGCCAGGAATACACCAGCCTGGCCATCCAGGCCCGAAGGCGGCAGCACCGGTCGCAACTCTGCCCAGTCGACCCGTTCGGCGATGCGGGCGGCGTCTCCGCTGGCCAAGGCATCGCCCAGTTGGGCGGCGGCCAGGAACGGCGCCGCGGCATAGGCCGACACCAGCCCCAGCAAGCCGAATGCCGCCGCGAGCCGGAGGGTGCGAAACGACCGCTTGCGACGGGCCGGCGGGGCTGGCGGAGGCACGATGGGTGCTGGCGCTCCGGCGTGCCGGGCGTCATACTCGGCCCAGACCTGCTCCCAGAGAGCTGCCCGGTCGTGTATCGTTTGGCGCATCATGATCTCCGATTTCCGATCATCGTCTCGATTTGTGAGACTATGCGGAACGGAGATCACCAAAGGGTTAACAGCCCCCGGGGTTGTCCAGAAAATGTGACGTCGTCTTACCGCCGGCCCGCCAGAAGCCCGGGCAATTGCGCCTCCAGCGCCTGCAGGGCGTTGGCCAGTGCCGCGGACATGGCGCGCGCGGCAAGCTCCACGCCGGGGCCGGTGACGGCGGCCTCGCCGCGCAGCACGGCCTGGCCCAGCAGCCGCGGTTGGCCGCCGCTTTCGTCGATCAACAGGGCCGAGAAGGCGGCGCGCGCGGTTGTCTCTCCCGCTTCCAGCGCCAGCAATTCGCTCTCCAGCACCAGGCCTGTCGGCAGGCGCGTGCCTGGCGCTGTCACGGCGCTGAACAGGCCGCTGCGGCGCAACCAGTCGCGCAGCGCGGCCTCGGCAGCTTCGGGCGGTGGAGCCGCCCATTCGGCATAGGGCTCGATGAACAGCGTGCCGTCAGGGCGCAGCCGCCGCAGACCGCGGGTTTCCAGCGCGGATCCGGCACGCATGGCGCGCAGCAGCAGCAACGGCGCACCGGGCCGCGCGGGGTTGGTGTCGGCGCGGCGCGGCTCCAGCGGGAAGCGGCGCGCCTCCACATAGGGTCGTTCGGGCAGCACCGAGCATCCGGGCAGCAGGGCCAGCAAAAGCAGGCGGCGCTTCATCGTGCCGGCACCGGGGCAGGCGGCGGCGCTCCCAGGATGGCCTGGCCGGGGGAACGCCGCAGCGCTTCCGTCACCTCGCGCAGATTGGCCGTCACGGCGCGCAGGTCGCGCAGGATGGGCACCATGTCCGCCTGCAGGTCGAGCGTCGCCGCGCGGGCGCTGCGCACGCCGGCATCCAGTTGCTGGATGGTCGCCGGCAGACGTTGGGTGGCGCTGCGCAATTCGGTCATGGCCGCACCGCCCTGCGCGATCGCGGTGCGGATCTCGGGCGCTTCCAGCAGCCGGCGCGCGGCGGTGGCGGCACCCTGCAATTCGGCCAGCAGTGCCGGCAGGTCAGCCGAGTCGGCGCTGCCGCGCAGCCCCCGCAGCAGCGCCGAGGCTTCCTCGAGCACGGTGGCGACATTGCCCCCCGGCGCTGCCTGCCGGCGCAGATCGCCGACCAGTGCCGCGATGTCACTAACCAGCGCGTTCAGATCCAGATCCTGCACCCGCGACAGCAGCATTTCGGCGGCCGACTGCACCTGCGCACTGGTCGATGGCATGGAGGGGATGACCGCCACCTCCGGCTGCCAGGGCAGGCGCGGGGCCGGGAAGCGACGCACATCGACGAAATCCAGCTCGATATAGCCCACGCCCGTCAGCCCCTGGCTGGATAGCCGCGCCCGCAGCCCCAGTTCGACAGCCTGTTCGACCGCCGGCGCCTGGCCGATCAGGCCGATATCCACCATGAAGCGCACCAGCACCAGTTGGAAGGCGTCGCCGAAGGGTTCGCTTTCGCTGCGGCGATAGGCGGCCGAGACGAGGCCGATCTGCGTCACGCGCCCCACCGCCACGCCGCGGAAGCGGACCGATGCGCCGACCTCCAGCCCCTGCACAGATTCGCGGATATAGGTCTCATGCAGCGTGCCGCCGCGGCGCAGCTGGTCCTGGCTGAAGAACAGCAAAAAGGCGCCGGCCAGCGCCACGCCGACCAACACCAGAATGCCGACGGACAGCGCGCCTTTCATCTAATGGTCCGATCGCTGCTGTCGGTTTCCGACAGCAGCGTGAATCGGTCCGCCTACATGAAGGCTGGTGGTGCGATGCCCGACCTTCGGGGCGGGCACGATCTGCATGAATCGCACCATCAGCGCGCCTCCCGCCTGAAGAAGGCGCGCACGGTCGGGTCGGTGGCGGTGTCACGCAGCAGTTTCGGGTCGCCTTCCGCAATGATGCCCTGAGCGGACTTGTCCAGCATGATGCAACGATCGCCGATAGCAAGGATGCTCTGCAACTCATGCGTCACCACGATGAAAGTGGTCCCGGTCTCACGCGAGAGCGACATGATCAAAGCATCCAGCCCCGCCGAGGTGACGGGGTCCAGCCCCGCACTGGGTTCGTCGAGGAACAATATGTCGGCGTCGAGCGCCATGGCGCGCGCAATGCCTGCGCGCTTGAGCATGCCGCCTGAAATCTCCGATGGCAGCTTGCTGCCGGCATCGCCCAACCCCACCAGGCCGAGCTTGGCGCGTGCCAATGCGATGCGGGCCTCCGGCGGCAGGGCGCTGTGCTGTTCCATCGGCAGCGCCACATTCTCGATCAGGTTCAACGAGCCCAGCAGCGCGCCCTGCTGCCACATCACCCCGATGCGCGACAGCGCATGCCGCCGCGGCTGGCCGGTGAGCAAGCCCAGCTCTTCACCCAACACGCGCGCATGACCCGCACTCGGCCGATGCAGGCCGATCAGCAGTTTCAGCAACGTCGATTTGCCGCAGCCCGATCCACCCAGGATCACGAAGATTTCCCCGCGGCGGACATCGAAGGAGACATTCTTGAACACCGTCTTCTCGCCGAAGCGCATGGCCAGGTCGCGGGCTTCGATCACCGGCTCCATCACCAGCCCATCCGGAAAAAGATCACGGCCAGCACGCCGTCCATCACCACGACGGCGATGATCGAGCCAACCACGGCCGAGGTCGCGGCATCGCCTACCGCGCGCGGGCCGCCGCCAGCGCGCAGCCCCGCGCGGCAGCCGATCAGCCCGATCGCCAGGCCGAACATCGCGGCTTTCACCAGGCCGCCGATCAGGTCGCCGGGGTCCACCCATTCGCGCAGCTGCGCCAGCACCAGCGCGGCCGGAAAGCCCAGGCTGCCCATCACCAGCGCCATGCCGAGCAGCCCGGTGATGTTCACCACCAGCGCCAGCACCGGCATGACCAGGACGGCCGCGAGGATACGCGGCAGCACCAGCCACTGCACCGTGTCCACGCCCATGGTCGAGAGTGCGTCCACCTCCTCGTTCACGCGCATCGTGCCGAGTTCGGCTGCATAGGCGCTGGCGGAGCGGCCAGCCAGGATGATCGCGGCCATCAGTGGTCCCAATTCGCGCAGCAGCGAGATGCCGACCAGCTGCGGAATGAAGATCTCGGCGCCGAACTTGCGCATCGGGATGGAGGATTGGAAGGACAGGATCACGCCCAGCAGGGCACCCAGCAGCATGCAAAGGCCGAAGCCCCGCGTGCCGGCTTCGTCCAGGTGCCGCAACACCTCGACGCGGCGCAGCCGCCAGGGGCGCCAGAAGGTGTTGGCGACGCCTTGCGTCACCTCCCCGAGGAAGGCGATCCGGCGGATCAACCCCTGGCCACCCGCGATCACCGCCAGGCCCAGCCGCGTCACGGGGTCGGGTTGGGGCGCCTGGGCGATCGGCGGTGCGGCGGCCAGGGCCTTCTGCATGCGCGCCAGCACGCCGCCGGCGGTGGCGTCCTCGGGCGGGGTGAGTGTGGCGTTGTGCAGGCGCGCGGCTTCGAGCAGCAGCACCGCCCCTGCACTGTCGAGCCGCGTGATCTTGCGCGCATCAATGGCGCGCGGTGCCGCCTGCATCACCTGGCGCCACATCGCGGCGGCCGCTGTGATGTCGAGCGTGCCTTCGAACACGGCCGCGCCATCAGTCAGGCTGAAGCGGCCGGGCTCGGTCATCCGGGCTGCGACAGGGCGTGGATGAGCACCGCCGCGGCCACCGAGACATTCAGGCTTTCCACCGGCCCCGAAGCGGGCAGCGTGACGCCACCGCGGCAGGCGGCGACGGCGGCGGCAGAGGGGCCGGATTCCTCATTGCCCAGCAGCAGCGCCACGGGCTTGCCGCGCGGCACCGCTTCGGGCGGCACGCCGCCTGTGGGCAGTGCGGCCGCGGTGGTCAGCCGGCCATCGAGGCGGCGCAGCACCTGCGCCAGATCATGGGTGCGGAAGAGCGCGATGTGTTCGGCTGCACCCTCGCTGGTGCGGAAGACGGCGTCCGAGAGATCGGCCTGGCGTGCATCGGCGCTGATGATCGCGGCGCGGCATCCCAGGAACACGGCACTGCGCAGGATGGCGCCAAGATTATGCGGGTTGCCGATGCCATCCAGCACCGGCAGCACCGGCGCCGACCACAGGATCGCGGGCAGTTGATCGGGCAATGCATCGGCGAGCCGCGGCACGGTGACCGCGACGACGCCGCCATGATGCTCGGTGCCGGCGATGCGCGCGAGTTCATCGGGCGGCACTTGCCGGAACGGCGCGCGGCGGCGTGCAAGGTGGCGGGCGAGGGGGGCCGCGAATTCGGCACGAGCCTCGGTGAAGAATAGTCGCAGCACCTGGTCGGGGCGGCGCAGGAAGGTGGCACGAACGGCGTTCGCGCCGCAGATGCGTTGGGGTTCGATTTGAGGCACGCGTGCAATCTGGCGAGCGGCGGGCGCCGGCGCAAGCGCGTCAGCAGGCGCGCAGGCCCTCACGGTAAGTCGGGTAGCGCCAGTTGAGATGCAGCGCGGCCTTGGTGGCGGTGTTCGAGACGCGGCGATTCTCCTGCCAGAAGCTCAGGCCCATCGGGCTCATGCGCGGTGCGGCCGCGGCGAAGTCGATGGCCGGCGGCGGTGGCAGCCCCAGCAGTTGCGCGCCGTATTCCACCACATCGGCGCTGGGTGCCGCTTCGTCATCGGTCAGGTTCAGCACGCGGGCGGTGGCGGGCGGATGCGCGATCGCGGCCAGGACCGCCTGGGCGATGTCCTCGACATGGATCCGACCAAAGGCGTGGCCGGGCTTCACGACGCGCCGGCCCTGGCCCGCGCGCAGGTCGTCGAGCACGCTGCGCCCGGGGCCATAGATGCCGGCCACGCGCATCACATCAAGCGCGAATCGCCCTGCGGCGGCGGCGCGCCAGGCATCCTCGGCAGCCAGGCGGCGGATGCTGCGCGGCTGGCCGGGCGCCGGGGGGGTGGATTCATCCACCGTGCCGCCGTCGCGATCGCCATAGACACCGGTCGTGGAGAGATAGCCGGCCCAGACCAGCGCGCCGGGCAATGCTGCGCCATGGGCCAGCAGGAAAGGGTCGCCGGCTTCATCGGGCGGCGCGGTCATCAGCAGCTGCGTGGCATCACGCAATGCGGCGCCGGCCTCTGCGAAGGCGATCTGGCCCTCGCCCGGCTGGCGGCGCGTGGTGGTCAGCACAGTCATGCCGGCTGCGCGCGCCTGGCGCGCCACTTCCGCGCCCGAATAGCCTTGTCCGATGATGAGCAGCATGACCGCAAGGTGTGGCGGGTTCGCGCCAGGATGCAAGCTGCGCTATAGGCCCTTTGTGAGTTTTCGCAGCCTTATCCTGTCGATAGCCATGGGCACGCTGCTGCTGGGTGCGGCGGGCGGCGGCTGGTGGTGGTTCTCGCGCGGCACGCAATTGCTCGTCGACCTGCCATTGCCGCCCGAACCGCCGCGCCTGACCGACGACCCGGAATATGACCGCTGCCTGTCGCTGCTGCGCGACGACCCGGAGGGCGCCATCGTCTTCGCCCAACGCTGGGAACGCGAGGGCGGTGGCGAGGGCGCGCGCCATTGTGCGGCCTGGGCGCTGATCGGCCTGGGCGATCCGGAGCGTGCGGCGGACCAGTTGGAGCGGCTGGCGCGCGGCAGCATGGCCGGCGCGCCGGCGCGTGCGGCGCTGTATGGCCAGGCGGGCCAGGCATGGATGATGGCGGGCGATGCGAATCGGGCTTTTGGCGCCATCACCATAGCGCTCACATTGCAGCCGAATGATCCGGATCTCTACACGGATCGCGCCGTGGCGCTGTCCGCGTTGCGACGCTTCGCCGAGGCCCTGCTGGATCTGGACCGCGCCCTGCAGATCGACCCGGAGCGTGCGGAGACGCTGGTCTTCCGTGCGTCATCGCTGCGTGCGCTGGAACGGGTGGATGAGGCGGTGGGCAGCGTGGAGCGCGCCTTGACGCTGGCGCCTGACAATCCTGAAGGGCTGCTGGAACGTGGCATTCTGCGGCAGTTGCGCGGTGATGCAGATGGCGCGCGGCGCGACTGGGAGCGTGTGCTGGCGGTGGCGCCCGATACCGCCGCGGCGGATCTCGCGGACCAGAACCTGTCGTTGAATGCGGCGGGGCCGGTGTTGCGGTAAGCAAGCGGGCACAAAAAAAAGGGCGCGAGGTTTCCCCCGCGCCCCCCTCAATGACGCTTGTGATTAAGCCGCCAGGATCGCCAGCAGCAGCAAGGCCACGATATTCGTGATCTTGATCATCGGGTTCACCGCCGGGCCCGACGTATCCTTGTACGGGTCACCCACGGTATCGCCGGTCACCGCGG
>JAIXVH010000464.1 GCA_027483125.1 Acetobacteraceae bacterium
CCATCGCCCAACTGCGCAACAGCTTTCCCGTCAATGGCGGCGCTGGATTCGATGTGCTGGCACTCGGTGGCGATGGCATCACGCTGGTCGCCAGCGACCTCACTGGCGTCTCCAACATCGAGGCATTGCAACTGCAGGGAAACGGCTCGGTCGCGATCGAGTGGGGCGCCGCGGCAAACATCGCTTTCGCCAGCACCGCCACCATCCTCGCCGATGCCGCAGAAAGCCTCTGGCTGGATGCCTCGGTGGCCAGCATCGGAATCTCGGTCGCCGGCACCGGGGGCAGTGACATCCTGCGCACCGGAGCCGGCAACGACGCCATCCTTGGACGCGGCGGCGCGGACGCGATCAGCGCTGGCGGCGGCATCGACCATGTCGTCTTCGATACTGCACAGGACCTGCGCGCC
Source organism: Acetobacteraceae bacterium (assembly GCA_027483125.1). Taxonomy (GTDB): domain Bacteria; phylum Pseudomonadota; class Alphaproteobacteria; order Acetobacterales; family Acetobacteraceae; genus Rhodovarius. The sequence continues at coordinate 408 of JAIXVH010000464.1, forward strand.
ATATTCCGCGCCACCGGCGATTCGGGCGCCGATATCCTGCTGCTGCGAGGCGACAATGCGCACTACAGCGCCAGCGATTTCGACGGCAACACCCTGCTGATGCGCCCGACCGACCCCTTCCCCGCGATCTATGGCTTCGAAGAGGTGCGCTTGGCCGGGCGCGGAGACCTCTCGGTTGAGCTTGCCGATTTCGGCCCCTTCGTAGGTTCCGAACGTGGCTATGGCAGCATCACCGCGCCTGATGCTGCCTCGCTGACCGCCGATCTGTCGAAGGCCGCCATTGGCCTCGCGGTCTATGGCAGCCAGGGCGCGGACAGCATCACCGCCGGCCGCGGGCATGACTGGCTGGTGGGCGGCGCGGGAGGCGACCGTTTCACCTTCCACAATGGCTGCGCCATCGATGTGATCGCCGATTTCATATCCGGCAGCGACAGAATCGCCCTTTCAGGTTTCGCGGGCAGAGACGATTTCGCGGCGCTGCAGGCCCATATGAATGTCGTCGACGGCAACCTGGTGATCAGGCTGAGCAGCAGCGATGCCATCATTCTGGCTGGGGTGCACAGCGTGGCCGCTGGGGATTTTCTCTTCGGCTGACAAAGCCGCGCCGCAGCAGACCATTCTCTTGCGGTGATCAGCACACAGCAGTTCCGGCTGAGTGGACATGATCAAGCCCGCACGTCATCTAGCGGGACGCGGCGGAGCGCCGCGCCAACGAACGGGGATATGCCCTCCATGCCAACAATAGCGTTTCAAGGCGTGCCTGGCGCCTATTCCGATCTCGCTTGCCGCCATGCCTATCCCGGCTGGACCACCCTGCCCTGCGCCAGCTTCGAGGAAGCGATGCGCGCCGTCCGCGCCGGCCGCGCCGACCTCGCCATGCTGCCCTGCGAGAACAGCCTGGCCGGCCGCGTGCCCGACATCCACCGCCTGCTGCCCGATAGTGGCCTGCATGTGGTGGGCGAGCATTTCGAACGCGTGATCCACTGCCTGCTGGCGCCGGAAGGGGCCACCGAAGCCACCATCAAGCGCGCCCATTCCCACCCCATGGCGCTGGGCCAGGTGCTGAACATCCTGCGCGACATGAAGCTGGACGCGGTGATCGAGGCCGACACCGCCGGTGCTGCGAAGCTGATCGCCGAGCGCGGCGGCGTGGAAGATGCCGCCATCGCGTCGTCTCTGGCCGCCGAGATCTACGGCCTGAAAGTCCTGCGCCATGGCGTGGAGGACGCGGAGCACAACACCACGCGCTTCTACATCATGGCCAATGCGCCGAAGCTGCCGCCCGTCGGCACCGCGCATTGCGTCACCAGCTTCGTCTTCCGCTGCAAGTCGATCCCGGCCGCGCTCTACAAGGCATTGGGCGGCTTCGCGACCAATGGCATCAACCTGACCAAGCTCGAATCCTACATGCTGGATGGGCGGTTCACCGCCGTGCAGTTCCTCTGCGAGGCCGATGGCCATCCGGGCGAACCCGCCATGGCGCGCGCCCTGGAAGAACTGCGCTTCTTCGCGGTGGATTTGAAGATGCTGGGCAGCTATGCCGCACACCCCTACCGCGTCCAGAACGAGAGCAACTGACATGCAACGCCGCACCCTTCTGATGTCGGTCCTGGCCACGCCCGCCCTGGCGCAGGGCTTCCCGGTGCGGGCGATTCGCGTGGTCGTCCCCTTCGCCGCCGGCGGCGCTGCGGACAGCGCGGCGCGCACCATCTTCCCGCGCATGGCCGAGCGCCTGGGCCAGCCCATCGTGGTGGAAAACCGCACCGGCGCGGGTGGTTCGATCGGCGGCGCGGAAGTGGCGCGCGCACCGGCGGATGGCCACACGCTGCTGTTCGACGCCTCGTCGCATCTGGTCAACCCGCACCTCATGCGCGGCCTGCCGTTTGACTACGTGACCGCCTTCGCGCCCATCTCCCAGGTGGTGACCTTCCCGCAGGTGCTGGCGGTGAAGGCCGATCTGCCGGTGAACACGCTGGGCGAGTTCATCGCTCTCGCCCGCACGCGGCCTGGCCAGCTGTCCATCGGCACGCAGGGCAATGCCACGGCGGGGCATCTGGGCCTGGCCACCTTCCTGCGCGCGGCCGGCATCACCGCCACCCACGTGCCCTATCGCGGCGGGGCGGATGCGGCACGGGACCTGGCGGCGGGGTCGCTGGATGGCGTGTTCATCACCATGCTCTCGGCACGGCCCATCGTGGAGAGCGGGCGGGCGCGCTTCCTGGCGGTGGCATCCGCGCAGCGCACAACCTTGCGGCCGCTGGTGCCGACCTTCGCCGAACTGGGCGTGGCGGGGGTTGAGATTTCTGAATGGGCGTCACTCTTCGCGCCCGCCGGCACGCCGCCGGCGATCCAACTGGCGCTGTTCGGCGCGTTGCGGGAAACCCTGTCACTGGCCGAAGTCCGGGAGCGCCTGGCGGGCCTCGGCGCCGAACCCGTCGGCAGCACGCCCGAGGATTTCGCCCGCTTCGTCGAACAGGGCCGGGCCCTGGCGGGGGTCACCGTGCGCGAGGCGAATATCCGCCTTGAATAGGCGCGCGCTGCCCCTGCTGCTGCTGCCCGCGATGGCGCGGGCGGATGACGCGCTGCCCGCCGAATATGCCGGCCTGCCCGGGCGCCCTGTGGTGGCGATGGTGGCGCACCCCGCTATCGGGCCACGCCTGCGCCCGATGGCGGCGGGGCGGCAGCGCCTGGTCTCTGACGCGCTGCGCGGCACCGGGCCGGGCGTGGTGTGGGAAGGCGGCTGGCTCTCCAGCTGGGGCGTGGCGGGCGAGGTGCGCTGCTTCCTGGCCTTCGAACCGCGCGCCGAACAACTCGCGCTGATGCTGTGGGAGGGCAACAACCCGTCGTTGTTTGTGCCGCCGCGCTGGGCACCCTGGCCCGAGGCGCTGCGCCCGGCCTTGCGGCGCTTCAACCCGCAGATCGAGGCGCAACTGCGCTGGGCATGAAAAAAGCCGCGGAGCGTGTGCCCCGCGGCCTTGAATGTCGGCGATGCCTGGCTTCAGGCCGCGGCGTCTTCCTGCGCTTCCGGCGCCGGACCGGAGTCCAGGCCCTTGGCGGCGGGGTCACGCTCAACCAGTTCGATCACGGCCATCGGCGCCATGTCGCCATAGCGATAGCCGGCCTTCAGGACGCGGCAATAGCCGCCATTGCGAGCCTTGTAGCGGTCAGCGATCTGGCCGAACAGCTTGTCCACCACCTTCGGGTCGCGGATCTGCGCAATCGCCTGGCGGCGCGCATGCAGACCGCCGCGCTTGCCGAGCGTGATGATCCGCTCAACATAGGGGCGCAGCTCCTTGGCCTTGGGCAAGGTGGTGGTGATCTGCTCATGCTTGAGCAGGCTGGTCGCCATGTTCCGGAACATGGAGATCCGGTGCGTCGAAGTGACGCCCAGCTTCCGGTTGGCCATGCCGTGACGCATCTTAGTCTCCTGTTGGCCCGCAGGCCCTCGTGCAATCCAATTTGGCCCCCAGAGGAGGCCCGCCGCCCAACTGCCCTTGCCGCATCACAACGCTATGCGCGGCGGTGCCCAGGCGGCTGTGCCGCCGCCTGGCGCCTGAGGGTGATCAGAACGGCTCTTCGACCTTCTTCGCCAGGTCTTCGATGTTCTCCGGCGGCCAGCCCATGACGGACATGCCCAGACCCAGGCCCATCGAGGCCAGCACTTCCTTGATCTCGTTCAGCGACTTGCGGCCGAAATTCGGCGTGCGCAGCATTTCCTGCTCGGACTTCTGCACCAGGTCGCCGATGTAGACGATGTTGTCGTTCTTCAGGCAGTTCGCGCTGCGGACCGACAATTCGAGCTCATCGACCTTGCGCAGCAGATTGCGGTTGAAGGGCAGATCGTCCTGCACCTCTTCCGCCACGCGCTGGCGCGGCTCGTCGAAGTTGATGAACAGCTGCAGCTGGTCCTGCAGGATGCGCGCGGCCACCGCCACGGCGTCATCCGGTGCGACGGTGCCGTCCGTTTCCACATCCAGCACCAGGCGGTCATAGTCGGTGACCTGGCCGACGCGGGTGGGCTCGACGCGGTACGCGACTCGGCGCACCGGCGAGAAGATGGCGTCCACCGGGATGAAGCCGATCGGCGCATCCTCGGGGCGGTTCATCGAGGCGGGCACATAGCCGCGGCCCGACTGCACCGTGAACTCCATGGACAGCGTGGCGCCGTCATCAAGCGTGCACAGCACGAGGTCGGGGTTGGAGATCTCGATATCGCCGGAGACCTGGATCTGCGCGGCCGTGACCTCGCCCGGGCCCTTGGCCGTCAGGCTCAGGCGCTTGGTGCCCTCGCCCGGCATGCGCACGGCCAGCTGCTTCACGTTCAGCACGATATCGGTCACGTCCTCGCGCACGCCGGCGATGCTGCTGAATTCATGCAGCACCGAGTCGATGCGGATGCCGGTGACGGCAGCGCCTTGCAGCGACGAGAGCAGGACGCGACGGATCGCGTTGCCCAGCGTCATGCCAAAGCCGCGCTCAAGCGGCTCCGCGATGATGGTGGCGGTACGGTTCGGGTCGGCGCCCGGCTCGACGTCAAGCCGCTCGGGCTTGATCAGGGAGCGCCAGTTGCGTTCAAGCACGGCGATGGTCTCCAGCGTGGGTGAAGCGCGGCCTCAAACGCGGCGGCGCTTGCGCGGGCGGCAGCCATTATGGGGGATCGGCGTCACATCCTTGATGGTGGTGACGTAGAAGCCCACCGACTGCAACGCGCGCAGGGCGGATTCACGGCCCGAACCGGGGCCGCTGACCATGATCTCGACAGTTTCCATCCCGTGTTCGCGGGCCTTCTTGCCGGCGTCTTCGGCGGCCATCTGCGCCGCATAGGGCGTCGACTTGCGGCTGCCCTTGAAGCCCTGCGTGCCCGAGGACGACCAGGAAATCGCATTCCCCTGGCTGTCCGTGATGGTCACGATGGTGTTGTTGAACGTCGCGAGCACATGCGCGACGCCCGTGGTGATGTTCTTCCGCTCCTTCTTGCGAGGGCGGGAACCGGCGGTAGCGGGGCGTGCCATCTTACTTCGTCACCTTCTTCTTGCCGGCGATCGCCACAGCCTTGCCCTTGCGGGTGCGGGCGTTGGTGTGCGTGCGCTGACCGCGCACCGGCAGGCCGCGACGATGACGCAGGCCGCGATAGCAGGCCATGTCCATCAGGCGCTTGATGTTCATCGCGACTTCACGCCGCAGATCACCCTCGACGCGGTATTCCCGGTCGATCAATTCGCGGATCTTCAGGATCTCGTCATCCGAGAGCTGATTCACGCGCTTGGCTTCCGCGATGCCCAGCTGGTCGCAGATGATCTTCGCGTTCTTCGGGCCGATCCCGTAGATGTAACGCAGTGACACCTCGACCCGCTTGTTGGTCGGGATATTCACGCCGGCGATACGCGCCATGGTGTGTTTCCTGTGCTCTCAGTTCGGGCGGCGGGCAGCGCGGGAGCGATGCCAACCACAAGACAATGGCTGAACGCGGCCGCGCGACGGAAATCCGCCGGAGCCGTGCGAAGCGGGGCCACTACACCCGCGCGGGCAGAGAGTCAACGCCATCTCAGCCCTTCACGATCGCGGCCAGTGCGGCCGCCACGTTCTTCATGTCGGCCATGCCGTCCACGGCCTTCAACTTGCCCTGCGCGCCGTAATACGGCAGCAGCGGGGCGGTCTGGCGGTGATAGGCGGCAAGCCGCGCAGCGACTGTCTCGGCCTTGTCATCGGCACGACGGGTAAATTCGGCATGGCCGCATTTGTCGCAGGTGCCAGGGGTGGCGGGCTGCTTGAAATGGTCGTGGTAACCCTCGCCGCAATTGGCGCAGGTGTAGCGGCCAGAAATGCGGTCCACCAGCGCCGCGTCATCGACCTTGAGCTCGATCACATGGTCCAGCGGGATGGCCTTCTCGGACAGCATGGTGTCCAGCGCCTCGGCCTGCGGGACCGTGCGGGGAAAGCCGTCCAGGATGAAGCCCTTGGTCGCGTCGGGGCGCGAGACGCGCTCGGCCAGCATGGCGGTGATGATCGAATCGGGAACCAGGTCCCCGCGTTCCATGATGGCCTTGGCCTGCAAGCCGATCGGGCTGCCGGCCTTGACCTCGGCGCGCAGCATGTCCCCGGTGGAGATCTGCACCAGGCCGAAGGCTTCTTCGAGCAGCTTGGCCTGGGTGCCCTTGCCCGCTCCGGGCGGGCCGAGAAGAATCAGGTTCATCAGCGCATCCCCCCACGGCCCGGCGTACCACGGCCGCCCAGCTTGGCCTTCTTGATCAGCCCTTCATACTGGTGCTGAAACAAGTGCGACTGTACCTGCGCCACCGTGTCCATGGTGACCGTCACGATGATCAACAGCGATGTGCCGCCGAAATAGAAGGGCACGCCGTAATTGGAGATCAGGATCTCCGGGATCAGGCAGACCACGCAGAGATAAATCGCACCCACAGCGGTCAAGCGTGTCAGCACCCGGTCCAGATAATCCGCAGTGTTCGCGCCAGGCCGGATGCCGGGGATGAAGCCGCCGTATTTCTTGAGATTATCCGCCGTCTCGGCCGGGTTGAACACCACGGCCGTGTAGAAGAAGGCGAAGAAGATGATCATCGCCATGTACAGCAGCATATAGGCCGGCTGCCCATGCGCGAGCTGATTGGCCAGCCATTGCAGCCATGTATCGGCCGCCCGGTCACCGCTGAAGCTGGCAAAGGTCACCGGCAACAACAGCAGGGAGGAGGCGAAGATCGGTGGGATCACGCCTGACGTGTTCAACTTCAACGGCAGATGGGTCGATTCGCCGCCCATCATGCGGTTGCCGACCTGGCGCTTGGGGTATTGCACCGGGATGCGGCGCTGCGCGCGCTCGATGAAGACCACCACGAAGATCACCGCCAGCGCCGCCAGCAGGAAGAAGATGATGAAGAAGGTCGAGAGCGCGCCGGTGCGTCCCAGTTCCAACGTCGCAATCAGCGCCGAAGGCAGGTTCGCCACAATGCCCGCGAAGATGATCAGCGAGATGCCATTGCCGACGCCGCGCGCGGTGATCTGCTCACCCAGCCACATCAGGAACATGGTGCCGCCGGTCAGCGTGATCACGCAGGACAGGCGGAACATCCAGCCAGGATCGGCCACCGCCGGCCCGGAACTGCCGCGAATGCTCTCAATGCCAATGGCGATGCCATAGGCCTGCACCACCGCGATCGCCAGCGTCAGGTAGCGGGTATACTGGTTCAGCTTCTTGCGGCCGGCCTCGCCCTCCTTCTTGAGGGTCTCCCAGGCGGGAATCGCGGCCGTCATCAACTGCACGATGATGCTGGCGCTGATATAGGGCATGATGTTCAGCGCGAAAACGGTCATGCGCCCGAGCGCACCACCGGTGAACATGTCGAACATGCCCAGGATGCCGCCGCCATGCTGGCGCAGCAGTTCACCCATCACCGCCGCATCGACGCCGGGAACCGGCACATAGGTGCCAAGCCGGTACACGATCAGCGCGCCCAGCGTGAACCAGATGCGCTTCTTCCGTTCCGTGGCCTTGGCCAGGACACCGAGATTCA
>JAIXVH010000412.1 GCA_027483125.1 Acetobacteraceae bacterium
ACGCCTTCGAAGCGCAAGGGCTGCCCGCGGGCCATGCGCGGCTGTCCGGCCACGCGCATCAGATCGGCATCCGCATCGGCGGGGATGGCCCGCGGGAAATAGGGGCCTTCCATCTGCGCGGGCGTCAGCGACACCTGTGCTGCGGCCGGCCGCACGAGCAGCGCTGGCGCCGCCAGGATCAGGCGACGCGGTGCGAAGTGAAGGGGAAGGCTCATCGGTGTGTCCCATGCAATGTCGCGCCCATTTGCGTCCGGCGGGGGCGGCGCAGCAAGCCACGAAGCTTGGCGGATCGTAACCGTCTGTCGCGGCTTCCGATGGCGGCGACATGGCCATGCAGGCCGCGTCAGGACGCGGGCGGCATCCGCGCAGGAAGCCTAGCGTCCCGCCTTGGCGATGGGGGCGACGAACTGCGCCTCGGTATCCCAGGGGAACAGGATCCAGGTGTCCTGGCTGACCTCGGTGATGAAGGTGTCCACCGTGGGCTTGCCGGCGGGCTTGGCGTAGATGGTGGCGAAATGCGCCTTTGGCAGCATCGCGCGGATCACCCGCGCGGTCGCTCCCGTATCCACCAGGTCATCGATGATCAGCCAGCCCGCGCCGTCGCCGGCTGCGACCGGCGGCTTGGCCACCTGCGGCTCGCCCTTCTTCTCCTCGTCATAGGTGATGATGCTGGCGGTCTCGATGATGCGGCATTCCAGCTCGCGCGCGATGATCGCCGCCGGGATCAGCCCGCCGCGGGTGATCGCCACCACGCCGGCCCAGGGGCCTTTTTCCAGCAGGCGCCATGCCAATGCCTTGGCATCGCGGTGCAGCTGGTCCCAGGTGACGATGAAGTATTTCGTGGCCATGTCTCAGAACATCCTTCCGCCATTCGGCACGGTCTGGTCAGGTCGCAGCAGCACGACGGCGCCATCGGCGTCCGGCAGGCCGAGAACCAGGAATTCGCTCATGAAGGGCCCCACCTGGCGGGGCGGAAAATTCAGCACGCCCACCACCTGGCGGCCGATCAGCGCCTCCGGCGTGTAGTGCACCGTCAGCTGCGCGGAGGTCTTCTTCACCCCATGCGGTTCGCCGAAATCCACCCAGAGCTTGAAGGCGGGCTTGCGGGCTTCGGGGAAGGGCTCCGCGCGCAGCACGGTGCCGGCGCGAATCTCGACGCGCTCAAAGTCCTGCCAGGTGATCTGTTCCCCCATGGGCGGCGCGGATAGCGCAGATCGCCGGAGGGTGGAACGCCCTCAGCGGCCCGTCGCGATTCTTTCCACCAGCTGCTTCACCGTGGGCACGAAGCCGTTCGAGTAGAACGGGTCCTGCTTGAAGCGATAGGCATTGTGCCCGGCGAACATCAGGTTGCGCTCGAGGCTGCCGTCATGGGCGATGTCCTGCAGGGTCTTCTGGATGCAGAAGCTGCGCGGATCGGCCTTCTTGCCATTCGACAGGTCGGCGCTGTGCTGCGACCAGTTGGAGAAGCGGCAGGCCGAGAGGCAGCCCATGCAGGCCGCCTGGTCGGCCAGGATTTCGCGGGCGGAGGCCGGCGTGACGAAGACCAATGTGGAATCGGGGGTCTTCAGCGCCTCGGTGTAGCCTTGGGCTTCCCAGGCCAGCGCCCGCTCGCGGTCATGCGGCGTGACCCAGGTGGGGCGCCGGCGGGGGCCCACGCCGTATTCGGCCGTGTGGTCGCCCACCGCTTCGGACGAATAGGGGATTTGCCGTTCGGAACGTGCTTCCAGGTCGCGCAGGAACTCATTGCGCACGGCGGAAGAATAGAAGCCGGTCGGCGAGAAATTCTGCAGCGAGACATCGCCCGGCTCCAGCTGCACCAGGCGCTGCTTCCAGGCGTCCGAGATCGGGCTTTCCTTGGTCAGCAGCGGGCGCGTGCCGAACTGGAAGGCGATGGGGCCGAGCTCGGGGTTGTCGATCCAGTCTTCCCATTCCTCCAGCCACCAGACGCCGCCGGCCATGATGATGGGCGTCTCGCCCAGGCCGAATTCGCGCATCTGTTCGCGCAGCTTCAGCACACGGCCATAGGGGGGCTCGGGCTTGCGGGGGTCTTCGGAATTGGACAGGCCATTATGGCCGCCGGCCAGCCAGGGGTCCTCATAGACCACGCCGCCAAGCCATTCGCTGACCTTGGAATAGCTGCGCTTCCACAGCGCCGAAAACGCACGGCCCGAGGAGACGATCGGGTAGTAATGCACGCCGAAATCGCGCGCGATCTCGGCCAGCTTGTAGGGCATGCCGGCACCGCAGGTCAGGCCGTTGATCAGGCCCTTGGCGCCTTCCAGCATGCCGCGCGCAACACGTTCGGCGCCGCCCATTTCCCACAGGATATTGGCGTGGATGCGCGCCTTGGGGCCGCCGATGTCGCGCGCGCGCTGCGCCTGCGCGATGCCACCGGCGATGCCATAGGCGACCAGTTCGTCATGCCGGTCCGAGCGCGTCTTGGCGCGATAGACCTGCGGGATGATCCGCCCCTCGGCGTCATAGCTGTCGGCATTGACGGCGCTCAGCGTGCCGACACCGCCCGCCGCCGCCCAGGCGCCCGCCGTTTGCCCGTTGGAGACCGCCACACCCTTGCCGCCCTCCACCAAGGGAAGCACGTCCACCCCGCCCATGCGGATTGCGTTGATGGCCTTCACGGCGCCGTCCTCGATCAATAATTTGCGTTACATAACGATGAACCCGCGGTTGCCCAAGGGGCCGCCGCGGGTCGTTAACCTGTTGCAATCCGCCGGGCTCGCGAGCCCGGCCTCTTGCGTTCAGTCGCGGTCACGCCGCGGGCGGCGGTCATCACGGTCACGGCGCGGCGGGCGGCGCTCGCCATCATCCTCGCCGGGTTCACGCGGGCGCTTCTCGCCCACTTCGGCGGTGATGTCGGCACCCGTGGCCTGGTCGACCACGCGCATGGACAGCTTCACCTTGCCGCGGTCATCGAAGCCCACGACCTTGACCCGCACCTGATCGCCTTCCTTGACGATATCGGTTGTCTTGGCGACGCGCGCATTGGCCAGTTCGGAAATGTGAACCAGGCCGTCCTTGCCGGGCAGGAAGTTCACGAAGGCGCCGAAATCGGCGGTCTTCACGACCTTGCCGATATAGATGGCACCCACCTCGGCTTCCGCCGTGATGCCGCGGATCTTGGCGATGGCCGCATCCGTCGCATCCTGGTTGGAGGAGGCGATCTTGATGGTGCCGTCATCCTCGATGTCGATCTTCGCACCGGTCTGCTCGACGATCTCGCGGATCACCTTGCCGCCGGTGCCGATCACGTCGCGGATCTTCTCCTTCGGGATATTGATCACGGTGATGCGCGGTGCGGTCGCGGCCACCTGGGTGCGCGCACCCGAAATGCCCTTGGCCATCTCGCCCAGGATATGGATGCGGCCGTCACGCGCCTGGCCGAGCGCCACTTCCATGATCTCAAAGGTGATCGAGGCGATCTTAAGGTCCATCTGCAGGCTGGTGATGCCCGTCTCGGTGCCGGCCACCTTGAAGTCCATGTCGCCGAGGTGGTCCTCGTCGCCGAGGATGTCGGACAGCACGGCATAGCCGCGGTCTTCCTTGATCAGGCCCATGGCGATGCCCGCCACCGGACGCTCGATCGGGCAGCCCGCATCCATCAGCGCCAGCGTGGTGCCGCAGACGGTCGCCATCGACGACGAGCCGTTGCTCTCCGTGATCTCGGACACCACGCGGATGGTGTACGGGAACTTCTCCTTCTCCGGCAGCATCGGGTGGATGGCGCGCCAGGCGAGCTTGCCATGGCCCACTTCGCGGCGGCCGGGCGAGCCCATGCGGCCCGTCTCGTTCACCGAGTAGGGAGGGAAGTTGTAGTGCAGCATGAAGTCCTCGCGGTATTCGCCGGCGAGGGCAGCCACGACCTGTTCATCCTGCCCGGTGCCCAGCGTGGCCACGCACAGCGCCTGCGTCTCACCACGGGTGAACAGCGCCGAGCCATGCGCGCGCGG